>CBDUAB010000495.1:0-4292 GCA_965365045.1 uncultured Planctomycetales bacterium | reverse complement strand
GCTTGACACTATCGAGCGACTATCCATACCGGCGGTTGACGTACGCGGCCTCCTGAGCCTGCCGCCAAGTGTTCCACTCGTCGAGACGAACGATCGCGCCGTGGTCAGACTTGCACTAGCGCCCTTACGGTGTCGGTCGTGGGGCGTTCTGTCCATCACCGCCGTATTTCTCCTATTTCCACCATTGGGAATTGTCTGGGGACAGCGATTTCCAGACGCGAGTGACGGCGACTTGGCGAGGATTGTTACGGCGACGTCGCGAGAAGATGCAACTCGTCAGGCGCGGCAACTCGACCCTCGCAACGATGGTTGGGAAACGGAGGCATTTAGCTCGCAAGCATCTCAACAGCTAAAGCACTTGGGAGAATTGTTGACATCGGATGAACCGATCACCGAAGAACGATTGAGCGACATTGTCGATGCACGAGTGCTCGTCTGTTCTCGGCTATTCCCCGAATCATTGGTCACAGTTTACTCTGACGCCGCCGTTGCGGTTCGGCGGCCGTTAGCGAGTGACAAGGTGGCAGCGAATGATAAGGTGGCACGGAATGAAAAGGTAACACACCCGGCTTCGAAAAATGGATACGCGGCTCTCGAGGAACTCCGCAAGCAGTTTCTTGGCTCAAGTGGTCTGAAATTCAAATTCAAGCTGTTCCGCGTCAATGTGACGAAGAACGCCGTCTCAACGAAGCAGTTTCTCGCCATCAGCGGACGGACACATGGTGAATTGCGCGAACACAATTCGACGTGGCGGATCAATTGGACGCAAGACAATCGCAAGATGCCCTTGATTCAACAGATTGTTTTGGAGGAATTCGAGGAAGTTGTAACTCACGTCCCGGAAGCGACATTATTCTCGGACTGTACTGGCTCGGTCTGTGGAAGCTTGACCAGTTTTCGCGATCATTTGAGCTACGGCATAAACTATTGGCAGCGACGCATCGAGAAGAACTTGTCGATGCATTACTTCGGTCATAACGGACTGGCGATCGGCGACGTAAACGGTGACGGCTTGGAGGATCTCTATGTTTGCCAGGCGGCCGGAGTCCCCAACAAGTTGTTCGTGCAAGAGCCGGATGGTTCGGTAACAGACTTGGCTGCCCGAGCGGGCGTGGATGTTTTGAATCCGTCGCGCGGCGTTTTGCTGATTGATGCCGATAACGATGGCGATCAAGATCTTCACTTGACGACGGCTTTGGCGTTGTTGGTGTTTGAAAACGATGGTAATGGCGTATTTCGACTAGCAAGAACCTTGATGAACGTCGGTGGAGGGTATTCGCTGGCGGCGGCCGATTACGATAACGATGGCGATTTGGACATCTATGTCTGCGTGTACTATCGAAAGCCGGGCGATGCGAGAGCGCTCGCCTATCCGATTCCCTATCATGATGCCAATAACGGTGGCCGCAATTTCTTATTGCGCAACGACACACTGCCGGGCGAGAAGATCACCTACACGGACGTTACGTCGACAACCGGCATGGAAGCCGATAATCATCGTTTCAGTTTTGCTACGACTTGGGAGGACTTTGATAAGGACGGCGACCAGGATCTCTATGTGACCAATGACTATGGCCGCAACTGTCTGTATCGAAACCGCCTCTCGGAAACGGGCTCCGCGTCGTTTGAGAGCGTAGCCGATGAAGTTGGGCTCGAAGATACCGCTTTCGGCATGTCCGCCTGCTGGGGTGACTGCAACAACGACGGCAACGTCGACCTGTATGTTGGCAATATGTACTCGGGCGCCGGTAACCGTATTGCCTTTCAGCAGCGTTTTCAACAACACGCCCCCGGAGACGTCAAGGCCAAGCTGCAGCGTACAGCGCGAGGCAACTCACTATTTCTCAATCAGAAAGACGGCCGCTATCGCGATGTGTCGATTTCCTCGCGTGCATTTCAGGGCCGTTGGGCTTGGAGTTCAATCTTTGTCGACGTGAACAACGATGGCTGGGAAGACATCGTGGTTGCCAACGGTTTTGTGACCGGCAGCCGGCTGGACGACTTGTGAAGCTTTCTTTGGCGGCAGGTCATGTCGATCACACCCGATAAAGCGCCAGAATCGGCACTCGCCTCCGACCCGAATGCCTTGTTTTTGAAACGAACAGACGAAATCAATGATCTCCTCAATAGCGGGGCGTCGTTGAGCGGTCACGAGCCCAACTGCTTCTTTCTCAATACACGCTCGTCCCGATTTGCCACGGCGTCCGCGGCAAGTGGTTTTGATTTTTCGGATGATGCACGCGCAGTCGTGCGGACCGACTGGGACGGCGACGGTGATTGGGATTTGTGGTTTAGCAATCGTTCGGCACCTCGTCTACGCTTCCTGCGCAACAACAATCCTGCCGAGAATCACTATGTGGCATTCCGCTTGCGAGGTGTAACGAGCAATCGAGATGGTATCGGGGCGCGCGTCGAGGTCAAAACTAGCACCGCTGACCGACAGCGCTTGGTTCGATCGCTTCACGCAGGACATGGGTTTCTAAGTCAGTCCAGCAAGTGGCTCTATTTCGGGCTTGGAAAACACACAAACATCGACTCCGTGACCGTTCATTGGCCGGGCGGGCAAGCGGAGAAATTTACCGCTCTGGATGTCGACAGGAGATATCGTCTTAAGCAAGGCACTGGGAAGCCCACACTGCTCGCGAACAAAATGCGTCAAGTCCGGCTTTCGCCTTCGACAGTCGAGATGCCGATCGCGACGGAAAGGGCTGCCATTCGGCTCACCGACAGGCTTCCCTTGCCTCGCCTGGAGTATCTAGACGATCAAGGCCAAACCAAAACGATATCTCCAACAACGGGAAAATGCGTACTTGTGAATCTTTGGGCAAGTTGGTGCCTGCCGTGCCTCAAGGAGTTGCATGAGTTCAAACAGAGTTCCGAGGAACTGCGTGTAGCCGGGATCGAAGTGTTAGCTCTATCAGCCGACGGTCTCGCAGCGAAGCAACAATCCGATCCAGACGATGTTGATACCGCGTGGCGGAAGATTGGCCTCAAGACAAGACGAGGGCGCGCCACATCCGGACTGGCTGAACAACTGCGAATCATCGCAAATCAAGTTGTCGGGCAGTACGATCCACTACCTGTTCCATCCAGCTTCCTCATCGATAAACGCGGCAGGCTGTTAGCTTTCTATCGTGGGCCGGTGTCCGTCGAGCGGCTTGTCCGCGATGCAAAAATGCTGGGTTTGTCGGACGAGCGACTATTCCAAGCCGCCCTGCCGAACCAAGGTATCTGGATTGGGCCGCGTCGCATTTACTCACCACGAAGCCTTTCCGTTGCGCTTATCAAGGGTGGTTTTTTGCGAGATGCGGTGGATTACGCGAAACGCCATCGTTCGCTTTTTCCAGACAATGAAAGCTACGCTGAAGTGTTGTCGCGAGCCGGCAACGAACTCGCCGAGCGCGACGATTTTGCCAAGGCAATTGGCTACTACAACGAGGCGCTCGAAGTTGACCCCGAATCGCCCACAACACAGTTCAATCGTGCACTGGCACTCCATCGCCTGGGGAGAATCGACGATACGATCTCATCGTATCAACGCGTCATCGAGTTGGAACCGACAACAGCGGTGGCTCACCTTAACTTAGGAGCGATCTTGGCTGGAGCGGGAAGACTCAAAGACGGTCTTGCGCATTTAGAAAAAGCAGTGC
This sequence comes from uncultured Planctomycetales bacterium, assembly GCA_965365045.1. Classification (GTDB taxonomy): domain Bacteria; phylum Planctomycetota; class Planctomycetia; order Pirellulales; family Pirellulaceae; genus CBDUAB01. Next base: position 642 of record CBDUAB010000495.1, on the reverse strand, counting down.
AGCTTAATCCAGGGCTTGCCGTCAGCCACTATCATTATGGTTTGGCTTTGTCCCGAAATGGTGACGCGGTGAAAGCGATCACTCATTTGCGCCGCGCCGCTCTGCTCGCACCAGATTACAGCGAGAGTCGAGTGCAACTCGCAAAGCTACTGGACGCCCAAGGCGAATACGAGGACGCACTGAAGCAACTAAGTGAATGTATTCAGCTGCGACCGTCGTATTACCTTGCGCATTTTCAGACCGCCGTTATCCTCGAACGACAGGGAAAGTACCGCCAAGCCGTGGAATCGTACCGTGCCACGCTACAACTGGCACAGGATTATTTGCCTGCACAAAATAACCTCGCCTGGTTGTTAGCCACACACACAGATCCGGACGTGCGCGACGGCAAACTGGCACTACAACTCGCTAATCAGGCCGCAACCGCGACGCACCGGAAACACCCGGCGATTCTCGATACGCTTGCCGCTGCTTTGGCCGAACAGGGCGATTTTCAAGAAGCCTCCACAACCATCACGGCGGCAATCAATCTACTTTCACCGAACGGGAGCAAAGCTTTTCGACAAGAGTTGGAATCTCGCCGGCAGCTGTACCGGCAGAAAACACCATATCGAACGGTGGAAAACGATTCACGGTGAGCCG
>CBDUAB010000494.1:0-4297 GCA_965365045.1 uncultured Planctomycetales bacterium | reverse complement strand
AGGCGGGCGATTTCACCTTGGGGCATGTCGTTGGGCCGATCAAATTCGACCATATACTGCTGCAGCGGCTCGACGCCGAAGACATATTTGACTTCAAAATCGGCTATCTCACCGTCGGGACCTTCTGTCGTGACGAAGTACCGGTCGCCGTCGCGGTACATCCGCGACGTGATGCCATAGTGCTCGATCGTCGCGTCGTTGAAGTCGCCTAAAACCGTGTCCGGCGTGGCGACGTCCATTGCCAAATCGTGGTGAGAGCCTTGCCACATTCGCGACTCTTCTTGGTGACACTGGACACAGCGATGGCCGCCAACGAATTCGGCCGTCGTGTCCTCTGGCAAGCAGGTCCACCAATCGGCGCCGAGGATTCCAACCAGCAGGGCAGCAAGTAGACCAAGTACGATCAGCGGTCGATACCTGGTACGTTTGGACATGAGAGGATCGGTGCGTTTCACAGCGTAGTTGCTAAGTTGGTCGTCACGATCCGCGAGACGTAGAGAAACTCGCGGGGCGAGCTGCCTACTCCGACTAATGACGAAGAAATGACAACGTTATCAATTGTCATTAAACCTTTGCATCGCGGTGTTGCCAAGGTGGTCGTCTCGCTCCGAGGCTGTGAAAAAATCGTCCAAAGTAGTCTTCACGCTCCCGCGTGAAGAGACTCGCAAGCGACTGGTCCATCATCATTCTACTAGCAAGAGCATCGCGACATTTGAGACAGCGCCGATTCGACGGACGTGTTTTGGACCGTAACTCGGTGGTTACGTCGACATCACGCGGAGCTTGATGACTACTTTGGACGACTCTTACCACCTCCAAGAGCCTAACTCGCATTTCTCACAGAAGGCCGGAACAAGGTCGCAAAGCTTTGCCGGAACAGCGCAAACGCAGTCTACCCGATTGATACCGTGTTCGCGAGAACAGCCGTAATGCAGCGACCGAAGTTCCGGAAGAGTCTGCGTTTGCTCGTTCCGGCCTTCAAATGTGTGAGAAATGCGGGCTAATTGCTGCGCAAGCCCATTTGGCAGATCTTTTTTCACAGCCTCTCCGCGAGACGGCAGCATCTCGCGGAGCGACATGCCCACTCTACTACGAGCCCGCTTCATCATCTAGCAGCGTTCGCGCGTCTTCGTCGCTGAGATTCTCGATTTCCGCCAACATGAGACTGAACTCGTCGTCGACAGGCGGTGTGGCAACTTGTCCGTCAGCATCGTTCATGCCGCCGGCTTCGCGCGCGAGATACTTGGAAAGGGTCGCCGGAGTCGGGTAATTCCAAGCCACTGTCGGAACAACCTCGACGCCCAACCAATCTTCGAGTTGATGGCTCAGCTCGACGGCCGTCAAAGAATCCAAGCCGTAATCAGCGAACGGCTTGTCGCGATCGACTTCATCCGGTGGAATTGCCGCACGTTCGATCATCCACGTCAGCAACCAGCTTTCGACACGTTCCGCCAAACGATCAACGTCGTCCGCCGTCAACGGTCGCTGCGTGGAAACGATACGTTCCGGCGTGCGCGGCTGCTTGGCCGCGGCTTCGCCGTCCGAATGTGCGGCGGCCTGCTCGTCGTCTTTAGACCACCGTGCCAGCACATTGAGTTCGTCGTTTTCCAACTGTTGACAGCACAGGCTCCGCTGCGCTTTCCCGCTTGTCGTTCGCGCGAGGCTGGCGTGCCGAATCAACACGACCGTATGTATTTCGAGTTCATGTGATGCGGCGACTGCGCGGCGAATGTACCGGATGACTTCATCAAAATCAGCTTTGCGATAATGACGGTCAACTTCCTGCACGACGGCAAGCTGTTCTTCGCCATTGCTTTTCAACGAAAAAACCGCACCCGAATCGCGACCGATTGCTTCGTGGGCATCAGCCACCGTGCGCTCGATGTCTTGCGGGTAGTGATTGCGACCACGAATAATGATCACGTCTTTGACGCGCCCCGTCACGAATAGCTGGTCCTCGGACACAAAGCCCAAATCGCCGGTCCGCAGATACGGACCGTCATTCGTGTCGGCCAGATGCGAATGAAAGGTCGCCGCCGTGTCTTCCGCGCGATTCCAGTAACCTTTGGCCACGCTGTCACCACGTAACCAAATCTCGCCGATGTGTCCCGCATCGCAGCGCAAACATGTGTCAGGATTTACGATCGCCAGCTCTTGCCTCAATAGAGGCTTCCCACAGCCGACAAGACGCTGCGTGCGAGATTCGTCTTGCCCATTGGCAAGTTCAACGACATTGCGCTCCAAATGTTCCCGCACGAAATTGCGTACGACTAACTCGCCCGGTCCGACTCCGCCACTGGCCAGCAAGGTTGCTTCGGCCAAACCGTAGCAGGGATAATATGAGGCTGCCGAAAAGCCGCTCGGCTCAAACCTGCGGGCAAACGACTCCAACGTCTCGGCCCGAATTGGTTCGGCACCACAAAAAGCGACTTGCCAACTGGATAAATCAAGTTTTCCAACCTGCTCATCCGTGGAGCGGGCGGTACACATTTCGAAGGCAAAGTTGGGCGCGCCACTCACACACGCTTTGTTTTCGGAAATCGCTTCGAGCCAGCCAATCGGCCTTTGTAGAAAAGCCGCCGGTGACATCAGAATGCTATGTCCACCGACAAATAGCGTCTCCAGTATCCCACCGATCAAACCCATATCGTGGTACGCCGGCAGCCAAAACACCCCCGTGGCCAAAGGCGCATCGGCTTGGGCTGCCTCCAATCCGAATCCGCGCCGGATTACTTCGAGGTTATGTAGCAAATTGCCGTGTGTCACCATTACGCCACGTGGTTCGCTTGTGGAACCTGATGTATATTGCAAGAAGGCCAGGTCGTCGGATCCGATCGCCAACGATGGACATTGATTGGCCATTTCGTCATCAACTTCATCGACCGCGATCAGCGACATTTCTGGCAAGCCCGACGCATCTCGGGCTTGATCCACTGTTGGCAGAGTTTGGGCAGTCGTTAGCACGACTTTCGCCTCACAATCGATCGCAATGGCGGTTAATCGTGGCATGGGGCGACGCGGTTTGGGATATGTCGCGGGCACCGCCAAGACACCGGCATAGAGACAACCAAAGAATGAAGTAATAAAGTCCAATCCGGCGGGGAAAACAAGCAAGGCGCGATCCCCGGGTTTTGCGACTTGATGGATTCGTGCCGCGATTGCTTGCGCGCGGCGATTCAACTCCGCAAACGAGATGACTTCTTCGCCCTGAATACCCAGATACGTGTAGGCGCGCCGATCTCCGACGACGGCAACACGTTGCGCCAACAACGCATGCAAGGTGTGCGGAGGGTCAACTTTCGCATCGAAACCAAGAGGTGTCGGCGCTGGGCTCGTTCCAAGATTTGTGTTGTCGACAGTGGACATCAGCGTAATTCTTGAGGGACAGCATCCCCATTAGCTAGCATGAAAAACTATGTATCAGACCATCTATTCATAGATCGGTCGTTGCACGTCATTCGAAAAGTTTCGCTTGACGCCTGTTCGGCCGCGAATCCATGCAAGCACTACTGGCACCGGTCACCGCCTGGCAGTCCAGGAACTCGAGATTCCTGACGCGCACCCTTGTTTAACTGGAATCGGATCAAGCGGGACCTCCTCCAAAGAGAAAACCCATTATATGTTAGAAGTTACGACTCTCAACGGCTGATGATGCGGAGTTTTCGTGACGCAAAATAGATGGTTTTCGTGCTCGACGCGGCGCAAATCGCCAAAATTGCGTCTTTTCTGCCTTCCCCACGCGGGAGGTGGTACGGCCCTTTATCACCGCTGGACGCCCTTTTTACCGCAGTCAATAGAGCTTATCGCACTGAAATTACCCGGCCGAGAAGATCGCCTCGATGAAAATCCCTACGAAGAGCTCGATCAACTTGCGGGCGAACTTGTCCAACCATTGGAGCCACTTGTCGCCGAACCATATGCCATTTTTGGGCATAGCTTGGGCGCCGCCATCGGTTATCGCCTCGCACTCGCGCTCCGTGAGGCTTCTCTGCCAGCTCCAGAAACGTTAATCGTTTCGGCCTGTCGGTCACCCGAATTGTGGCGGACAGCGGAAACACTGCATATCTTGCCAGACGCCGAGATGATCGCGCAGCTCGCGTATCGTTTCGGCCCAAGACAAGAAGCAAGTGAAAATGAGTTGGCCCTAATGAAGATAATGGCCAAAACGATTCGAGCGGATTTGAAGATGCTGGAAACTTTTCGGCATGACGACGCGCCACCACTCGACTGTCCAATATTTGCTCTCGGTGAGATCGGAAGAGCGTCGTGTAGGGAAAGAGTGTAGATCTCGGTGGTC
>CBDUAB010000493.1:0-4303 GCA_965365045.1 uncultured Planctomycetales bacterium | reverse complement strand
CGGAAAACAACGGATGTCTTCTCCATTTTCCCCCGCCGTTCGACAAAGACGTTCTTCGGCCCATTGATTAGGATGTCACTAATCGAGCTGTCTTTGAGCAGTAACTCAAGCGGTCCCAAACCAAATGTTTCGTCGAGAACCTCATCGACGAGCCGTTCACGCTCCACACGATTTAAAAGTGTGTCTTCGCTGTCACACAAGTGCTCAACAACGCGACGAATCTCACGACGCAGTACGTCGCCCTCGAGTTCTCCAACGCGCGTCAAGTCCAGTTTGTCGACGAGCTTACCATGAATCCGACGCTTCAGCGTCTCGAATTCTGCCGTTTTGGACTTCTGGTTACCACCGAGGGTGCCTTGTTTCATTCCGCTGTTCCTCACGAACCTTCAGGCTGCGAAGTATCGCACTAATTCCAATTCACACGCATGGTCGATGCACAAACCGAAAGCTGTGGCCCGGACCTGAGCAAACATAGCTCACACGTATTGCGCAAGCATCTAAAAACGGCTAGGCAACCAAATGCAAAAGGTCGCTGCAAACCGCCAAACCTGAGTATTCGGGCATATGGGTTTTTGCGAACCGCGCGTGAAACGGCACAAACGGTGAAGAGTTGGCAGAGGAGCCAAAGCGAGCGAGGTGCCTGCTTGCAGGAGCAAAACGAAAGCAAATAGATCGGTCTAACCGGTGCTTCCGGACTCCGATTTGACGCTGCCTCCCTTGTTCAGAAAACCGAGAAAGCGACTGATCCCGGCCTTGTCGCCCGTCTGGGGAACACTCAGGCCACCGTCAATAGCAACGGCTAGTTCGAGGATGGATTGTGTAATTGCGGCTTTGGGCGCTCGCTCGAGCAACGGAACACCATTGTTGCGAACTTCACTCATCACGCGATAATCATTCGGTATACGCCAGAAGATATCGCCGCCAATGGTTTCTTGTGCTTTTTTCAGACTGATTTGTCCGGAATCCAGACCCACGCGATTAACGACGATACGTGTCTTTTCCCGTAAATCGTCAATTTCTGCAAATGACATCATCAATCGTACGACGTTTCTCAGGCACGGCAGATCAAGCTGCGTGACTAGCAATACGTTTTGCGCTTCCTGCATCGCCATAATGTCCACGGCCGAATAGGACTTGGATATATCAAATATGACATGCGAGAAACTTGCCTTTAGCAAGCCAATGATCCGCTGAATGTCGTCGGCCCGAATGAATTCAGATTCATGAAGCAGCACAGGCCGCGGCAGCAGATGCAAGCCGGACGAGTGCTTTGTTAACGATCGCTTTAGCAAACTGAAATCGATTCGTGACACATTCTGTGCGACGTCAGCCAGAGTATAGTCGGGGATTGTATCGAGAAAGACGTCCGCATCGCCCAGGGCCATGTCTAAATCGATCAGCGCCACGGAGTTTTCTTCGTTCGCCGCGAGCGCACAACCAAGACTGACGGCTAGGCTTGTCGATCCCACGCCGCCACTCGAACCCGCGATCGCGATGACACGAGAACTACGTGACTTGCCACCTTCAGACGCAGTTCGCTGGCTGGCCAGACGTTGAAGCGCTGATACGAGTTCTTCCGCCTTCACGGGAAGAGTAATGTATTCCTTGGCGCCGGATCGCATGGCGCCCAAAATGAGCTCACCGTCGGTAGAGCTGCTGACCGCGACAACGCTGCAATTTGGCGCACTTTCTCGTAATCGACTTATCAGATTCAGTCCCTTGTCTTTGTCCTCATCCAAAGCGACAACAGCAAGGTCCGGGTCCGTCTGATCGACGACATCCGCAAAGAACTCGTAGCGTGAGCACTCGGCTTCGAGCCAAATCATATCCATGCCCAAGAGCATAGATTTTAAGGTCTCACGGCTATCGTCGTCCGGGTCGACGATTGCTACACGAAGAACGTTGCTCATTGCGGGTTTAAGCTCTGTGGTTTAGTCAACACGGCAAATATCTTAATAGTCTAGCTCGTCATAGCCGCTGGGCCCGAACACGTTCGTTTTATCATCCGGTGTAACCGGAACGTTGGCGCGAACCTGTCTATAGCGATTTGCCGCGTTTGCCGGATAATATGGACCCGTTGTCGCGGGAACGGTCAATGGCGCACGGTACGCAGGTGTCGGTACCTGTTGTGCGGATCCCGGAGCTGTCGGTGTCGAAGTCGTTGGTGGTAACAACGGATACTCCTCCGGAGCAGGCATGAAGCTCGATCCGTTGCCTTGAATTACGCCTTGACCGGACAATGGCTGCCCGTCAACACCAACGGGAGCTGTTGTATAACCTTGAGGTGGTCGACACCGTGTGTCCGGACAACATTTGGGCACTTCGAGGTAACCGCGAGCATACAAGTCGATGTCGGTTGGGCTCGTCGTGAATTCACCCGGCCCCTGCATAGGTACCTGGCAAGAATCTAGAGGAGCGACCAGTTCTGGGCGTACAGTTACCAGCAACTCGATTTCGTTGACTTCCTCACGAACCCGACGGAACATGGATCCGACCCATGGCAGGTCAGACAGGAATGGCAAGCCAATGTTCTCTGCCTCAGTTCGAGTCTGAATAAGTCCGGCGATCGCCAACGTCTGCCCCGACCTCATCTCTACAGCGGTCTCAACAGACCGATCCCGCAAACCGGGTACCGTCACACCTTCGAGATCGACACCGCGCGTCGGGTCCACTTCGCTCACGTGTGGGCGAACTTCCAAACGTATGTTGCCGTTGCCAAGCACGATCGGCACAAAATCAACACGTGTGCCAAACTGCTTGTATTGCACACCAGTGGTGCCAAGTCCCGATGGCACCAAAATGGGGAACTCGCCACCTTCGTGGAAATACGCTGGACGTCCGCTTATCGAGGTTAGCGTCGGTTCGGCGAGGATCTTGATGACATTGTTTGCCCGCAACGCTTCCAAAAAGCCAAAAAACTCATTGTTGTTGTCCACGATTCCAAAGCGAATCGTGTCGAGCCCCGTACCAACCACGCCACCGCCACCCGATATGGCATTCGCCACGAGGCCGGCCGCACTTTGGATAACGAAGTCGCCATCGCCGCTCAGATTGCCCCAGTCAAACCCGATGGCACGAAGCTTCGTCCGGGATACTTCCATCACCTTCACGTGCAACGTGACTTGATGCACACCGCCAACCGTAACGTTGTTGATCACTTTCGGGTAGAAAGTTTCGGCGATTTCGACGATGCGAGTCACAGCTTCCGGGCGGTTCACACTGCCCGTCAATAGCACGCTTTTGCCGATGGGCCGAACACGGATTGTCGCGTTCGGAAACTCCGACTTGAGAATCATTTCAAGTTGTCGTGCGTCGGCATAGACAATTACGTCAACAGATCGAATCGCTCCCTCGCGATCCCACAAGTTGATCTGCGTAACGCCTGGCCTGAGGGCAGAAACCTGCACTTGGTTAGGTGAGAGTGGAACAACTTTCATGATATCCGGGTTGGCCACCAAGACGCGGGGTACATCCGTGTCAAGTGTCAGAATTCGGCTGGAATTCACGACCATTTCAAGGCGCTGACTGGCCTTGTCCACCCGGAAGTTAATGGCTTGTTGACCATTCACGTAGGTGGGAGAAATAGCCGCGATTGCAGCGCTGCCCATGAGACACAAAGCCAAGAGTCTTCTTCGCGTGCAGTAGTACATCCGTGTACTTCCCCAATTTAGGTTAGAGCGAATCCTTTCGCTCATGGCGGGTTATCGTTCCGTTTTAGACTTTTTCCCAGGGGAGAGAAGAAAGTTCGATCTATCTACTCATCAAAGATAGAATCAATTGGACCAATTTTCACGTTCCATGTATCCTCAAATTTGTCCTTGGCTTTCTCGAGCCTCTCCTTCTCGGCCTCTCGCCCCTCTTTGAACTCGGACCAGAATTCATCTTGTTTCTTTTTGATTGCATCTGGGGTTTCGTTGCCAGCTTGAACCCTTTCACCCGTTGTGTTCGGCTCGAGGCTGCCTTCCCCAGAGTCGCCTCCGACCAAATCATAATTCGAGTTGCCGCCTAGGGATGGCGTGTTGGCTTGCTTAATGATATCTGGCAGCGTGTTACGGTCCGTCCAGCGGAATCTCTCCATCCGCACCGGAGATACAATTTCCATAATGTACTTCGGTGTGTTGTCCACGGCAGCAACCGCCGGAATTTTTGGCGGGAGATTCAAATTGGACAGTATGTCGCCCAAACCTTGCGGGCCCAAGTCTTCTACGTTCGATCCGTCCGGGTTCTCCGTACTATCATCATCGAGGTTTCGCAGCGAAAGCCTGATCTGTCCCAGCTCAGCAGCCAGCAACAATCGGTTAGC
>CBDUAB010000492.1:0-4303 GCA_965365045.1 uncultured Planctomycetales bacterium | reverse complement strand
CCGTCGAGCTGTTGGTCATCCTAGCTGCGTTGGCCCGGGAACAAGTTCCCTTGCAAACGATCGCTCCCAAGTTCTCTGGTCGCTTTAACAAGGGCGTCGATTACGTCGGTGACCTGCAGCAGTTCGCACGCGAATTCCGACAAGACTTGGCGGTGATCGCCCACGCCGTCCAACAATACGGATTACCGGCGAATCTCAAGCTCAGCGTGCATTCCGGCAGTGACAAGTTCTCAATTTACGAACCAATTCGCATGGCATTGCAAGAGTCCAATGCTGGGCTCCATATCAAAACGGCCGGGACCACTTGGCTGGAAGAACTCATTGGGCTGGCCGAGGCCGACGGCGCTGGTCTGGAGTTGGCCAAGCTGATATACGCCAAGGCGTTCGCAGATCGCGCAGCCTTGTGCGCTCCCTACGCATCCGTCATCGACATCAATCCGGTTCAGTTGCCCACACCCGAAACTGTTTCCAGTTGGTCGGCGGAGCAGTATGTGAACGCATTGCGCCATGATCCGACGTGCGGCGAATTCAACGCCAACTTGCGGCAACTGTTGCATGTCGGTTACAAAATTGCGGCTAAACTGGGCCAGCAGTACCTGGAGATGTTGACTGCCTGCGAGGATTCGATTTCCCGCAACGTAACTGCGAATTTGTACGACCGGCATCTGAAACCATTACTCGTTGGTTGATCGGCCATGTCATTCATTCACGGCGATTTTCTGCTAGGTAGCGACGCGGCGCGCAAGCTCTATCACGAGTTCGCCGCCAATCAACCGATCTTGGATTTTCACACGCATTTGCCGCCCCAAGATATCGCCGGTAATCGCCGTTTCGCCAACTTGTTTGAGATTTGGTTGGAGGGAGATCATTACAAATGGCGTGCGATGCGAGCCAACGGAATCAGCGAAGAATTCTGTACGGGGAATGCGGAACCGTATGACAAGTATCTAGCTTGGTCGCGCACGGTCCCGCGGACGCTGCGCAACCCACTCTATCAATGGACTCACTTGGAGCTCAAACGTTACTTTGATATCGACGAACTACTGAACGAAGAAACAGCGCCCGCTATTTGGGAACAAGCTAATAGTCGCTTGGCCGATTCCGACTTGTCCGCGTGTGAGATTCTGCGTCGTTTCCGCGTCACGGCCGTTTGCACGACCGACGATCCGACGGACGATCTAGCACACCATCGACAGATTGCTCGGGCGGGCATTGCGACGCGCGTCTATCCGACGTTCCGTCCCGATAAATCGTTGATGGTCGATCGGCCTGAAGTGTTTAATCCTTGGTGCGATCGTCTGGCGGCAATGACAGACCGCGACATTAGCTCGCTCGACTCGCTGCAAGAGGCGTTGACGGAAAGACACACTTTTTTTCACGAGCTTGGCTGTAGACTTTCCGATCATGGCATGCCGCACTGCTTTGCGGACTTCTGTGACCAGCGGACCGCGGCGGCCATCTTTGACAAGGCGCGCGCGGGCACGGCCGCGGATCCAGATGAGTTCCGGAAATTCGCGACGCACTTGATGGTGCTCTTCGGCCGCCTTGACGCACAGCGCGGCTGGACCAAGCAAATGCACCTCGGTCCGTTGCGTAACAACAACTCTCGATTCTTTGACCGTGCCGGACCCGATGCGGGGTTCGATTCAATGGGTGACTGGTTGCAGGCTGAAGCAATGCAAGCCTACTTCGATCATCTCGATCGCGAAAACGCGTTGCCCAAAACGATCGTCTACAACATCAACCCCCGCGACAACTATCTAATCGCCTCGATGCTTGGGAATTTTCAGGACGGCTCGATACCAGGCAAGATGCAATTCGGCTCCGGCTGGTGGTATCTCGATCAGAAGGAAGGCATGCAATGGCAGCTCAATACGCTTTCGAATGTGGGCCTGTTATCGCGCTTCGTGGGTATGTTGACGGACTCGCGCTCTTTCATGTCATGTCCGCGACATGAGTACTTTCGCCGCATTCTCTGCAATCTGCTGGGTGACGAGATTGAAACGGGTGAATTGCCGTGTGACTTTGATCTGATCGGTTCAATGGTGCAAGACATCTGTTTTGGAAACGCCCGCGGTTTTTTCGGGCTTGATTTACCGGCCGCTCTCTGAGTGCGTTCCTGCACCCCAGCGACCTTGTTACCGCCTACGTCAGAAATCCGGTCTAGGGCGCGAAAAGTGCCCAAAAAAAAGGACTTTTGGACGCGTGGCGACGGTCTGACGTGGTAAAGTCTAGCAGAAGAAAAAACTCGTATCGGTAAAATGGGCAAAGTATGCATAATGTGAGGGCTGAAGTTCCTCGGGCCATTGGAGGGTGTAGTAAGATGAACGCGAAAAACCTCACAACAATCTCAATCGCATTATTGCTGCAATTCGCTGTGAGTTGCCATCTGCCGCAATGTTCGGCTGCCGCGCCAAACGAGTTGCGGCAAGCAATGGCAGCACTTGATGCCGAACTGCAAAGCGACCCGTCTCGACGAGATCGCTGGCGCGATGTGTTGGAGATGGACCGTCTTGAGGAACTGGTCCACCAAGAAGACGACGTCGCCATTAGGGACCTCAAGTCGATTCAACGTCGGTACAGCGCGACGGAGATGATTGGCAGTCCGTTGTTGGCCGATGCGCGCAATTCCGTGACGAAATGGACGGAAGCACCGAACAACGAAGCGCTTGCAGGCGAAGCTAGTGATGCCGTGTCAAGGCTTCGCCGTTCGTTCACATCGAGCGGCCGCCGATATTGGGATGCGATTTTGAGCTTCAACGAACTACCTGGTCAAGTGGGCGCCGGCGCGGGCCATGACAAAGACAAAGTCGCTGAAATCCTTGCCGGATTCGCCGCCGAAGAGGCCCACGGTGACCGTAGCCGATTCGTCGCTGTCCGCCGAACGCTGGGACGCTGGATCAATGAGCTCGAGGAACCGGTTACTGATTCGCTTGCGCGCGAGGCGCGCGATGCCGTTGTGTCTTATCAACCTGTCGAGACTTGGCGTACGGAAAAGGCGCGTAACAAGCTCAAGCGCACGTTGCGGGAATTGGAGGTATTTCTGGCGACGGGAGCTGATTGGAAGCGTGAAGGATGGGCGAATTATCTACAGCTCGAGGATTTGCACTCGGAAATCGATCAGCCACTTGATGCGAGACTGATCGTTCTGGATCGAATCCGCGGCCAGTTTGACAGCGGCGTAATCGGTTTGCAGCGTCCTGAGTTTCGTGGCGCGAGAGATGCACTGCGCTCGTACTATGAATTGTCTCGGATGGTCGATGCAAGTGAATCACAACGGGCGATGGCTCGTGATCGTTTACAAGACGCCGTGAATCTGCTGGGAGATTACGTTGCCTCTGGCGGTAAGCGTAAGGAAGGCGGCTGGAAGAGATACCTCCGCTGGGACGCTTTGAATGATGAGCTGGCCAGTACGGATCCCGACGTCCGCAAACTGCTCGAGATCGGAAGGAAATTCAATAGCGGCGCACCCGGATTAGAGAAAACGCCGTTTCGCTTGGCAGGTCGACGCCTCGATAAATACATTGAGTCATTGCGGTTACAACGAATGGCTCAGCCAATCGATCTTTATGCTTCTCAGATAGAAAAGCTCGCCCGGGCGCTCCAAAAACAGAGCAACGAGCCAACTGGCGTCAGTGCGTCGGACATGGCGCGCAGCATGGAATGGTTGGATTCGATGGGCCAAGCACCCGACCTCATGCAGCGCATCCGCCGTCAATATTCCCACACAAATCTATTTGCCAGCGTATCGGAGAGAGTTTTAACCAAACCTGTCGAAAACGTTGTCACCGACAACTCGCCGGTTGGCCAATGGTATAAAGACGTATATATATCCGGTACGGCATGCACCCGTGCGCAAGTTCGCGGCCAGCTCGTGCCGTGCGCCGACCGCGTAATCCTTGACATTCTGCTGACTGGCACTACGGACACATCGACGGTTGGCCGTAGGCGCAGAGTTTCGGTCAGGGCGACGGGGACAACTTGCCTGTCTGGATGCAAGCGTCTCTATTTTGAACCGGAGCATGGTCTCAGCGGACAACCGGCTACCGCGTCAGCGCAAACGGATCAAAACATAAGAGGTATCAACGTCGATTCCCGTTTGGGACGTCAGCTCATAACGCGCATCGCCACGCGCAAAGCATACGAGACGCTTCCGGAGGCCGAATCGCTCGCAAATCGTGAAGCACGCAAGCGGATCCGAGAACAAATGGACGACGAAGCGCAAAAAGTGATTACCAAGGCCAATGTGCAGTTACGGGAGCGGATCGAAATGCCGTTGCGTAAGGAGCGCTTATACCCGGAA
>CBDUAB010000491.1:0-4313 GCA_965365045.1 uncultured Planctomycetales bacterium | reverse complement strand
GACATCACGAAAGACTCAATTTGCATTCAATGTCACGCCACGCCTCAGGTGGACCATACAGGAAGTCAAAGAGTGATTGCTGGTGTCTCGTGTGAAGCGTGCCATGGCGCATCGGGGGGTGACGATGGCTGGCTAAATCTACACGCGGTCTACGGCCCTGCCGGAACACAACGAGATACCGAGTCCCCTGAACATTTTCAGATGCGAAGTAAGCATTGCACGCAGGCAGGACAGAATCGAGTTTCGAATGCGTTTCGATTGGCTCGAGCTTGCTTCCAGTGCCATCTGGTCTGGCATGAGGATCTTGTAAATGTGGGTGGCCATCCAGCGGGAGACGATTTGGAATTTGTCGCCTGGTCGCTGGGAGAAGTACGGCACAATTTCCACCTAGTGCCGAACGTCAACGCACTCGTTTCCACACTCTGGACGGATCCACTTTGGCGGCCAGACGGGCGTGAAGGCAAGGTCGACGAGCGAGTTCGCATAATGTATGTCGCGGGCCAATTGGCAAAACTGCACGTCGCCTTGGTCAATCGCGCGACGGCGACCGACCCAAATGGTGACTTCGCAAATGGAATGGACGATTACATTGGCGATGCGCAGGGCGATTTGGAAGGCATTATTATAGAATACAGTGAGGACGATGAAGATGAGGAAAAGGAGTACGACGAGGACGACCTACCTTCGCTTCAACGTGCCGTCAATACCGTGACAAATACACTCGAAGCGGTCGACGAAATCGACGAACCAGATACCGCGATAGGCAAACAAGAAATCGCAGCCTTGTTTGGGAAAGCTGCCGCGGAAGTGGAAGCAGCGGCTGAACAATTCATTGAACGCCACGACGGCAGCGACCTGGAAGTCGTGGATGGTTTTGCGCCCGAACTTGCGGCTCTCGAAGAACAGGACGAAGGCGTCGTCAAGGGACGCGCTTGGGAGCCCTAAACGTTTCTTTTGAAGTCTGAATGTCACCGAACTGAACCTTACGACACCGTTGGACATACCACCCTTGGACGATCTCATTCGACGGATCAAGCCCGACGATGTACCGTTGTCACCGGACATCACATTGGCCGAGCTGGATCGGCTCGTCGCGCATTCGGCGTTCGACGGACTTGATCCCACCTTTCGTGATTCGATTGGATTCCGCAAAATCCTCCGAACACACGCCCGCATCGTAGATTGCCAAGATGGAGACATTGTTGTTCGCGAAGGCGATTGGGGTAACACGGCATTCATGATCTTATCGGGCGAAGTGGCCGTTCAGCTCAACACGCCAGACGCGTCCCTCTCTAGTGGAGCCTTGGGGCGAGCCAAGTCGCGAAAGAAGACGGTTTTTCAGGCCTTCACACAACTGTGGCGCAATCATCGTGAGCCGGAGTACCGTGACACGTCCAAGTATGTGTGGAGCGACAAATACACGGCCGCGCGCGACGACGGAAATCGGATCTATTTTCAAGATGTACCAAGGTTGTTGGCAGATTTTGAAACGGTTCGGTTGACGGAAGGAGATTTGTTCGGCGAACTGGCCGCACTGGGGCGCACTGCCCGAACCGCAACGGTATTTGCGGTCGGCGAACCGAAGTTGTTAGAGTTGCGCTGGCAAGGCCTACGGGACTTGATGAAAAAAGACGTGGGGCTCAGGGCCAGCATCGACGAACGTTTTCGCAGAAACGCGCTGAGTACGTTTCTACTCGCCGCTCCGCCTTTACAGCATCTGGCTAAAAATGACGAGGCGATCGCGGAACTGGTACGCGAAGCACAACTGGAAACCTACGGAGAGTACGATCGTGTTGGTTCCTTGAAACAGATTGCCGACGAAGGCGTGGACTACAATCTAGCCAATGAACCGTTGATTGCGAAAGAAGGAGATTACCCGCACGGCGTGATCCTGATTCGCAGCGGGGTCGCTCGAGTCAGCCGACAGCATCATCAAGGCCACCAGACATTGAGTTACTTAACGCCCGGTAAGATGTATGGATTCGAAGAACTTCGGACGGGTTGGCAAACGGGAAAGAGTGTCCCTTTTCAGCATTCGTTGCGCGCCATCGGTTTCCTGACCGCCGTGGTAATCCCGACCCCGTTGGCCGAAAAACACTTGTTGAAATCAGACACACGATCATCTTCCACAACTCATTCTCGACAACCGCCTTATTCTGGACAACAACATAGTCCTCGACAACAGCCGACTGGCCAAACGGTCGACGACTTAAGTCGCGTTGCGCCGGATTTCGTGGAATTCCTCGTGCAAGAGCGGTTTGTCAATGGCACGGCCACCATGCTGATCAATTTGGATCGTTGCACGCGCTGTGATGATTGCGTGCGAGCTTGTGCCGATGCCCATGACAACAATCCTCGTTTCTTGCGACAAGGGCCGGTGCATGGCAGTTTCATGGTCGCCCAGGCTTGCATGCATTGCCAGGATCCCGTTTGCATGATCGAATGCCCCACGGGCGCCATTAGTCGACAACAAGCCGAAGGCGAAGTTACGATCAACGACAGCACGTGTGTCGGTTGTGGCGCATGTGCAAAAAACTGTCCGTACGAGGCGATTCGGATGGTCGAGATTCGGGACGACCAAGGACTGTTCATCCGCGCGACCAAAGACCGGAAACCCATCCCCAAGGCCACGAAGTGCGATCTATGTGTCGATCAGCGCGGTGGCCCGGCATGCCAAAGGGCCTGTCCGCACGATGCGTTGGCGAGGGTCGATATGGGAGACGTAGAATCATTAGCAGCATGGCTCCAACGATAAAGACACTCGCAACTCGTCGCCGATTGAACATAGTCCTTTTTTTGGTCTTGGCCGTCGCCCTTGTCCTCATGGAGGCGGCAGGCTCGGCAGCACTCCATCGCACCACGATGGCTTCGGGTTGGATTCTGTTGACGTTAATTGTCGGTTTGGCCTTATACAACGTGCGCAAAAAACTGCCATTCTTGCAATTGGGAAACTCCGCAACGTGGTTACAGATTCACATTTATGTGGGACTGTTGTCCGCAATCGTTTTTGGGATGCATTTACAGTGGCGTATTCCCAACGGCGTTTTCGAATGCGCGCTGGCCTCGCTATATGCGCTGCTGTTTCTGAGTGGATTGTTTGGACTGATTGTCTCACGTATGTTCGCTCGCCGGCTAAGTGCTCGGGGCGGTGACGTTCTTTTTGGACGAATCCAGCCAATGCGTCGCAACACGCGCGCACGCGTTGAACGAATGGTCATGCAGTGCATGGCATCCACCGAGTCGACAGCGGTGCCCGAATACTATGTCCAGCGACTCAAGCCGTTTTTTGACGGCCCGCGCCACTTTTGGCAGCACTTGGTGGTATCGGGTCGTCCGCGGCGAAGAATCCTTACCGAGCTTCAAGGACAGGACCGATTTTTAAACGAAACCGAAAGAAACACGATGCAGCAAATCGCGGAGTACGTGCAACAAAAAGATGACCTTGATTTCCAGTACGCGCATCAAGTTACGCTCAAATACTGGCTTTTTGCTCACGTTCCGCTTACGTACGCGATGCTTGCGTTTGCTGCCATTCACGTGGTGTTGGTATTTGCGTTTTCGGGGGCCATGTGGTGAACACTCCACCAAACCATGAGTTTAAGTCGGAGCAGTACGACGATCCGAATCGCGATTTTGTCTGCGGCGCGAGTGCGGATGGATTACCTTGTCCGCTAGGCCCAAGTCATCGCGGTGAGTGTCGTGCGGTGTGCACGCCCCGACGTGAGGGCGATCGTTATTACTGTAACAATGCGTCGGAATTCGCCGGGGCGTGCGATGAGGGACCATTGCCCGATGGCGAGTGTTGTCAGATACCGCCACAGTGCACGCCAACCCAAAACAAACAGTCTAGGCAGTGGTTTTGTAACCGCGGTAAGTGTCAAGAAGGGCCGTTGCCCGATGGTACTTGCAATTTGAAATTTGGAGCTTGCCGACCTGTTCGCAGTGTTCTCGCGAGGCGCCGTATCGCCGTCTACATCGGGTTGGGATTGGCGGTTGGTAGCCTGTTGATTCTGACTGCGTTGCCGCAACGACAAGCCGCGGTGTCGCCAGGTAATCTAGCGTCCCATCATCAAACGGCGAACGGTTGCAAAGACTGTCACACCGTCGGTGAAGGGAACCTTGTCGATTGGGTGCACGCCGCTTTCGCTGCAGGCGCAGACTCCGGCCAAAGCGAACTGTGTCTCAAGTGTCACGCCGAATTAGGTCAGCACGCCCAGTATGCACATAGCCAGGCGCCACAGTCGCTCGCCGTACGAACTGAGAGTTTCGACCAGAACCAATCGGCTCGTTCGGAGCCCCTCATGTTGGCTTTG
>CBDUAB010000490.1:0-4322 GCA_965365045.1 uncultured Planctomycetales bacterium | reverse complement strand
CGTGACCCACCAATCAATTGGCCTGCGACGCCGGTAGTACGTGTTTGTCTCCCAGGAAGCGTGCTCACTGTCGATCACGTTCTCACATAGTATTTGACGTGATTGACGGATTACCTTCTACTCGAACACAACAAGCACGGACATGGTGACGCCAAACATTGATGCGCGTCGCCATCTTCGACGCACCGTGCAATTACATTCAGACGCAATTGAATTCTCACTGCCAGAGAACGTTCGGGAATCGCTTGTTGATCTGGCGTGGAAAACTGAAGGGACGGAATGATGCGAAGTATCCATGTTCTGCTGTGCTTTGCTTTCGTGGGCTTCTGCGCTGCGGATTGCAAGTCAGCTTCGCCAACGTCTCACGAATTTGCGCCGAGCGACGGCTGGCGCTACTTCTACAGCGACGGAACCGCCGCCGAATCTGACACGACGATCGACGCCGCGCTGCGCGATACCGGTTTCTACGATAACTGGATACTGCCGGAGTTCGCAGAGCCAGACGTGCTTTCAATTTCCTGGCAGGACGGCAGCGTTCCGATTGGATTTGGATATCCACCGGATCGGTTTGACACAGGGACCCTGTTAGAAACACCTATCAGCGGCAGGAACCGCACGCTCTTCCTGCGGCAGACCTTTGACGTTCCAGCCGATTTTGATGGCCCAGTGGGAATTGATCTGACCGCCATCGGCGCGACCGTGTACATCGACGGAGTCGAGATACTGCGAAGAAATTGCTGCGTAACCGAAGACCGAGAGCCGACCGTCGGTCGTCCAGGGCTTCTCGATCAATCGACCCGTTCCAGCACGACGAATGACCTGCACGTTCTCGAAAACCTCGCGTCCGGGCAGCACACGATTGCGGCCTCCTCCCACACTTCCCGGTCAACAAGCAACCGGCAGTTTTTTGATTTGAGGCTTTTCTCACCGATCAGCGAAAAGCCGTGGAAAGGAGGCGCGGACGACGATTGGTTTAACGACGACAACTGGTATTTCGGCACGCCCGGACCGACCGACTTTGCGGTGTTTCGGCGCGAGAATCGCGCCCGCGCGCAGCTTGATACGCCGATTACTCTCAGTGGGATCCAGTTCGACAGATTGACTGGTGGTCACACTGTGATGGGCGAAGGAGAAATCCGTTTACAAGGCGAAGGCGGTGGTAACGGCAGTTTAAACGCGACAGGAGGCAATCATTCGCTGGATGTCGATATAGGAATGGGCAGCGATGTCGATGCTCATATCCAAGCCGCGATGATCAACGTAGACGGCCAGTTGAATCTCAATGGCCACACACTGACCAAGACTGGCGACGGGACACTGACCATTATGAGCCACAATGTGTCTGGCGCCGGCACGATTCTCGTGAAAGATGGTACGCTTGGCGGGGCCGGAACCTTCGCCGGTAGTGTGGTAACATTAAACGGGTCGATCAACCCTAGTGATGATTCATCGTTCAATCGGGGGCGCGGCCAAACTCTGACAGTTTCCGGAAGCATAAGAGGACGTGTCGAACTCGACCTTTACGGAGTAATCGACTTCGATGTTCTTGCCGGCGGTGGCCGGGGGGTTGCCATTATCGACCACCTCAAAATAGATGCGGATAGGTTGAATACGTATGACGGAGCGACGTTTCAGTTGTTTCCAAATTGGCCGTCGTTGAGTATCAGTGAAGTAGAATTGCCAGATATCGGAACGGCTGAATGGGACACGTCGCGGTTACAAGATGGCGTTCTTTCTGTTTCGCATACCAATCCTAACCCCTGCGACTTTAATGCCTCGGGATTTTGCAACGTTGGGGACCTTGATTTGCTGACCATAGACATTGTCGAGGGCAACAACGATCTGCACTTTGATATGAATGGCGATGAGTTGGTGGACGAGCACGATGTTGATATATGGTTGCTTGACGCAGCACTTCTCAACGGTTTTGACAGTGCCTACCTGCGAGGAGACGCGGATCTGGACGGATCCGTCAACGCCGTCGACTTGATGACTGTGGGCTTGAATTGGCGAGGTTCTGTGCTTGGTTGGAGCAATGCCGATTTCACTTTGGATGGTGTCATTAACGCGCACGACCTAAACGAACTGGCCAAGAACTGGCAGAAAACGATCCCTCGCCGCCCCGCCGCCGTGCCCGAACCAATGAGTTTTCTGCTGATGTTCTTTGGCGTGGGTGTCTTGTTCCAATGTACTCGGCGCCTGCGAGGTCGAGTCTTGGCAACTTTGGTGATTACGATGACCGTTCTCGTCGTCAGGATTTGAAGGAAGAACAAGGCCAGGGCTGAATAACTAGAACGAGGCGTCCAAATGCGCGAAGACCGCGTCGATGCGTCGCACGTCAGACTTCTCCTCCGTTCTTGTTGATGCAATGTGCCTGATGCGTCAATACTTGATCCTAGCCGAATTCGACAAATTGTCCAAGCGATTGGCAATCCTGCCATTAGCTACTTGGACAGCGCGGGCATTGCTGTAACTTTCTATTCCAAAAGCACAACTGTCCAACTACGGTTCCCAACCGCCGGCAGCACATTGGAACCAGTGTTCCGTGCTACGGTTGGTTCGCAGCTATGGGGACCACACGCGTTGGTTGTTTCTTGCCGTAAGTCAAGCTACGCCAAAGCCATTCGGCTGGACCGTAGCGAAAACTGCGTAGCCAAAGAGGACTTGTCACCAGTTGCAACAACCAGATGGCTCCAACAACGCCAAACAAGCTGAACCGACTGAAATGGCCAAAGCGACCAAATCCCCAGCCGTAGAATATTGTGGCACAGATCGCCGATTGGAGTAGATAGTTTGTCAGAGCCATTCGGCCTGCCGCAGCCAAACTGTGGTTGACTCGGGGAAACCAGCCTGACTTGTAAATGGTCATGATCAAACCGATGTGTCCAAGTGCGACCGCGATACACCCTACGTCGTTGAAGTGGGAGCCAAACTTCAACGCGCGGATAAGGTCGAAATCGTGCGAGATAATGTCGTAGGCACCGAACATCACAATCGGCAATCCAATCAGATAACCGCCGGCCATCAGTTTCACGTAGAATTGGCGCGAACGTGCGCCAGTCAGCACACCCCACTCCATAAGGCATACGCCCCATAGCATGATCCCCAAGAATCCCCACTTAAAAACCACGATCGCTCCTACCTGTGCACTCATGGCGTTCGTGGCCCGATGAAGGAAAAGCGGCCAATATCCACCGCGAAAGATCTCCAATCGTAGAGCAGCGGCATCCGAGCTGGGTATTAATCGTGTTTCGATTAGGGACCAAGCCTGCTGTATTAGTAGCTGTACTTCCGTGGCCTGTTCGCCGGCTGCTATGGCCGTCTGCGCCGTAGCTTGCATCCACTCGAGCCCGTAACCCGCTCCGCAGCTAAGAATGGGTAACAGGGCATATCCGACGAATCCGAGTGGAATTAATACCTTCGGTGGCAAGCGGCACAACGGATAAAGGAAAATGCCGGCCAGCGCGTAGCCGAACAGAATGTCTCCTGCCCAAAGCAGGTAAGCGTGGAGAACACCAAAAACCGCAAGCCACAAAAGACGCCGATAGTAGATGCTCGCTGCCGACTGCCCGAGTTTGCGTGCACGCCGGTCCATCAGCACCATCCCTGCTCCGAAGAGCAGTGAAAAAATCATTAGCATCTTCCCTCGAAAAAACACGTACGTGAAAAACCACGCAAAACGATCGAGCGACGGAATGTTGGCGGCCATCGATGGGTTATATCCCAACGATGCAAACGACTGAATGTTGACCACGATGATTCCTAGTAACGCACAACCCCGCAACACGTCTAAGGCTGCAATCCTTTCACGTGCAGCAACGGGACTCAATGTCGATTCCAACCACTCGATTGCTTCACCGTCCGTTACGGATCCACCGGGCGTGTCGATTTCGATTGTCATGAACGGCACACGGGGGTTAGAGGCTAAGTCGATTGGGCAATGATGGAGCAAGTTTCTCACCCCTACCGGTAGCGCCGTGAACTATTTTGGCTGAAGGCCATAATCAACGGGGCGGAGGTGATTATGACCTTCGGCCAAGCAAGGGTTTTTCATTCTACATTCCTGGGGCGTTGCCCCAGGCTACGGTGAGATAGGCCTTCGACCAAAACTTTGCCGCACGTGGCCTAACCTGTCTTTTACGCAACACTTCATCATCTATCGATGGAAAGTGACGCTGTCCATTTACTTATTAGTCATTCACAACATCCATCCGAGAATCGTGAACGGACATCAAAAGCTGCCGGGTAACCGCAATGAACGACGTGACGAGTTATCTCGCCCTACTTCTGGAAGCTTCGAGGATTGCGTGAGCGTTGTCGAT
>CBDUAB010000489.1:0-4329 GCA_965365045.1 uncultured Planctomycetales bacterium | reverse complement strand
ACTTTCAACCCGCTGTTTGGAGACCGCCTCCTGCGCCACCACTCGAAGGTGAATTTGCGGTGAACGACAAGCTCGCAAGAGCCGAGCGGTTAGACACAGGTGGTATCGGCCCGGAAGACGTCGTTGTCGATGAAAACGGAACAGTCTACGCCGGTCTTGAAGATGGACGGATTGTCCGTTTTTCCTCATCCGGTGGACCGGCTGACTCGATCGCCAACACGGGTGGTAGACCTTTAGGGATCGAACTCGATAGCAATGGCGGACTCGTCATCTGTGATGCGTTCAAAGGTTTACTGCGTCTGTCCGAACAGGGGACAATGCACACTCTGGTTGACACTTTCGAAGGTGAGCGACTCCTGTTTACCAACAATGCCACAGTGGCAGGCGATGGCACGATCTACTTTACGGATTCCAGCCAACGATATTCCATCGACCGCTACAAGCTTGAGATTCTCGAGCACTCTGGCAGTGGTCGACTCTTCGCACACCGTCCAGACGGTCAAACTGAATTACTGCTGGACGGACTGCAGTTCGCCAATGGTGTCGCCCTTGATCCCGCCGAAGAATTTCTTTTGGTTGTGGAAACCAGCACCTACTCGATCCGAAAGCTCTGGCTCTCCGGCGCGCGAGCCGGACAACACGAGACGTTCGTGGACAACTTGCCGGGCTTTCCGGACAATCTTTCCCATTACGACGGCATTTTCTGGGTCGCGATTCCCAGCCTGCGAGATCGCATGTTAGACAAAATGCTTCCTCGTCCCTGGCTACGCAAGATTCTGGCCCGTCTACCGGAATCGCTTCATCCGCGTCTACAACGACATGGCTTTGCCCTTGGTCTGGATACGTCTGGACGAGCCGTTCACAACCTGCAAGACGCCAGTGGGGAAGTCGCAGTGGTCACGGGCGTGCGTCAGCATGGCGGCAAACTATACCTTGGAAGTCTCACGGATTCGGCGATCGCAGTTTACGATTTGACGGTTTAAGTACAGCCGTGTGGCACTGAAAACCGATTCTTGGCCGATTTAATGGTTGTACGATTCGTCGGTCCGAGTTAGCGTGGATGATAGGGACATTGCCTAAACAATGGCTGGACAGAAGTGGGAGGTCCGTTGTCGATATGCTGGCGAAGTGGCTAATGTAAACCTGATTTACCTAGGACTAGACTGCGATGAGAAACCTCAATGGGAAACGGGTGTTAATTACTGGAGCCGGCGGCGGTTTCGGCCGCGAACTGGCGTTGGCTTTCGCGGCGGCGGGTAGCGAAGTCGTTGTCACCGACATCAACACGGCCGGCATGATCGAAACCGCACGCCTTATTCGGGAAAGCAACGGCCGCGCGATTTGCCTACCGATGGACGTCACCGACATCGACAACGTCCGCAACGTGCGTCAGAGGTTGCATCAGCAGCATGGTCCCATTGATATCCTGGTGAACAACGCGGGTGTTGTGCGCGGCGGTGAATTCCTGGAGGTTTCTTTGGAAGAACACCTCGAAATATTTGAAATCAATGCCCTGGGAACTGTGATCGTCACTCACGGATTCTTGCCAGACCTGATCGCTCAGCCCGAGGGCCATTGTGTCAATATTGTCAGCGCGGCCGGGATGCTTCCGCTGCCCCACGGCGTATCCTATGCGTCAAGCAAGTGGGCGGCACTCGGGTTTTCCGATTCGATTCGTGAGGAACTCCGCGTGGCAGGCCATCGCCACGTCCGTGTCACCGCCATTTGCCCCAGCTACCTTGATACCAAAATGTTTGCCGGCGTGCGCATGCCGCGCTTCACGCGCCCTTTGCACGCTGCGCCGTTGGCACACCAAGTCGTACGTGCCCTGCAACGTAACAAGAACTACCTGCTCACTCCCTGGCTGGTCAAGATCATCCCGCTATGCAAAGCGATGCTGCCTTTGGCTGTCGGTCAATGGCTTAGCGACTGGTTGGGCGTGACCCGAGGAATGAGCGGTTGGGTTGGTGCTCAATCGAAGCAGGCAACGGCCGTTAACCAGTGAGCTGCGAACCTACCGGGCTGTCCAACCACCATCAACGGTCAGTAAGCTGCCGGTGACAAAACTCGACGCATCGCTCGCAAGAAAGATTGCGGCACCTTGGATCTCCTCCATGCGTCCCCAACGTTCCAATGCCACGGCACCAACAATAAACGCCTTTGTCTGTTCGTCGTTGGCAATTGGCTCATTCATCGGCGTCAAGAACGGCCCCGGGCAGATGCCGTTACAAGTAATTCCAAAGGGTGCCATTTCCAGCCCTAATGCCCGCGTCATCTGGACCACGGCACCCTTACTACTGGCATAGGGAGTGCGATTGGGCAAGCCGACCACGCCCAACGTGCTGGCCATATTGATGATACGCCCGTATTTCGCTTTTTTCATGTGCGGGATGACGGCTTTCGAAGTCAGCCAAACGCCGTCGACATTCGTTCGTTCGACTTGCTGAAAATCTTCGTAGGCAAGTTCGTCGATCGGACCACGAATGTTCACGCCCGCGTTGTTGATCAAGATGTCGATCTTGCCAAATTCAGCGACTGCTCTTTCCGCAACACGATCAGCGTCGTCTGGAGACGTGACGTCGGCGCCAATCGCAACGGCTCGGTGACCAAATCCGTCGGCAATTTCTTGGGCCGTGGCCCGCGCTTCATCCTCATGGCGACTCGTCAGCAACACGTCGGCACCGGCCGAGGCGAGACCGGCGGCCATCGCCTGACCAAGCCCTTTTGAACCGCCCGTAATGATGGCAGCGCGGCCTGACAGATCAAAAAGTTTGATACCAGGAAGCATTTGTGTGAATCCTCTATTATGTCGCGTATGGAACAGAGATAGGAATAAGCGAAACGCATTATAGCCTTCTTGCACAATTTTGTGTCATCCTGAAGGAGCCTTGGCGACTGAATGTTAACTCGCGCAAATCGAATTATTACGCAAAGGCGAATTATGGTAATCTCCAGGCTTCAAACAAGGGCCATAGATGACTAATCGCAGAAACGTATTGTCTCTCATCAGTGGTGCCGCGGTCGTTGCCTTTTACGGCCCTGCAAGACTCCTAAGCGTGGAACCTGCGGCGAAAAGGACCGGCCTGGGGTTAGTTACTTATTGCTGTCGGCTTCACCAATTGTTGCAGCGACAGCACGATCCCAAGTCAAACTTGTTTGAACCGTTCACCTTTTTTGAGCATTGCCGGGATCTTGGCGCCGGCGGAATGCAGCTCTCTCTACAAGCTCTCGACTCAACGCAAGCGCCGCGGTTGCGCAAACAGGCAGAAGACGCCGGCATGTTCGTCGAAGCAATCATCAGCGTACCACGTGTGAAGAAGGACCTGGAGCAGTTCGACGCTCAGATGAGGATCGCTGTTCTGGCCGGCGCGCAGGCAGTGCGTACCACGATCATCCCTGGCCGCCGTTATGAGTATTTCGATTCTTTGGAAAAGTTTCGTGAGTATGATGCGCGCGGGCGCAAGTCGCTGGAACTTGCCACGCCGATTGCGGAAAAACATCGCTTGCCCTTGGCCGTCGAGAATCACAAAGACCATCGCAACAACGAGCGTGTTGCTCTTTTTGAACACATCAGCAGTGAGTTTGTCGGCGCTTGCGTCGATACCGGTAACAGCATTGCGTTGCTGGAGGATGCCGTCGAAACGGTTGAGGCACTGGCGCCGTGGGCGCATTGCGTGCATTTGAAAGATCAGGCGGTGCAACTGTACGAAGATGGATTTCTGTTAGGCGACATTCCGCTGGGGCAAGGCTTCCTTGATCTCAAGAAGATCGTGGCGATTCTCAGACAGCACAAGCCAAATATCCATTTCAGTCTGGAATTGATCACGCGCGATCCGCTCCAGGTACCGTGCCTGACCGATGAATATTGGGCGACGTTTCCTGACGTACCGGGTACCGATCTGGCTCGGACGTTGCGTGCCGTTCGTGCCGGCGCGGCACCGCGGTTGCAGCAAATCGGCTCTCTTTCGCTGGCGGACCAGGTCGCACGAGAACACAAGAATGTTCGTGCCAGCTTGGACTATGCACGCGATCATCTTGGACTGTGAAAGCACACGGAGAATCGAGCATGGCTCAATCATCCTGCAATCGACGCACGTTTCTTTCGACTGGTATTGCCGTTTCCGGCACCACGGCCATGACCGCGGCCAGTTACGGTCGTGTGATCGGAGCCAATGATCGAGTTAACGTGGGTTTCATCGGGTACGGCTTGATCGGAAAACGACATGTGATTGACGTCAAGGAACAGCCGGACACGCAGATTGTCGGTATTGCCGAAGCCCATCGCGGCAGGCGGGACGAGGCGATTGCGTTCGTCGGCGGTGGAGCGAC
>CBDUAB010000488.1:0-4332 GCA_965365045.1 uncultured Planctomycetales bacterium | reverse complement strand
CGTCAAATGTCAAGCAAATCCTGTGCCGAAACGGCACGGCTTATGAAGTTAGTCTTGGTCATCCGCAAGAGAATGACCGGGATTACGCACGCTGACCTAGAACGGGCGCGAAAGTAAAGTTGGTGTGGTGTGGTGTGGTGGGTCGTCCTGCGGCGCAGCCTGCCGCCCCGGTGTGGCATTTTGCCACGCGCCCACGTAATCAGCCGGCGAAAGCGGTGATTAGCGCGAATAAATGCCTTCGTTACGGAAGATATCGCTGATGGACTCGTTGTGATGAATGCGTTTGATCGCTTCGCCCAAAATCGGGGCGACCGAGAGAACACGCATTTTGTCAATTGATTGTTCCGCTGTCAGCGGAATCGTGTCCGTGATGACGATCTGTTCGATTGGCGCGGCCTGCAATCGTTCAATCGCCTGGCCACAGAATACGCCGTGCGTCGCGGCAACAAAAATCTGCGTCGCGCCTGAGTTGTGCACCTTCTTGGCCGCGCCGCAGATGGAGCCGGCCGTACTGATCATGTCGTCAAACATCAACGCCGTCATGCCATCAACGGGTCCACCGATGAGGTTCTCTTGCTTCGTTTCGGCGGCACTGCTGCGACGTTTGTCAACGATCGCCAACTTGCCTCCAAGTCGCTTGACATGTCCGACAGCCCGTTTGATGCTGCCTTCGTCCGGGCTGACTACGACGAGTTCCTTGGGATCGAGGTCCATCTGGAGAAAGTGCCGGTTCAGCACCGGCGCGGCGTACAAGTGATCGACCGGCACGTCGAAAAAGCCCTGAATTTGCGCCGCGTGCATATCCATTGTCAAAGCCCGGTCGGCACCGGCACGCGTGATCAGATTGGCGACAAGCTTGGCCGTAATCGGCACGCGACCTTCGTCTTTGCGATCTTGTCGGGCATAGCCAAAGTATGGCAATACGGACGTTATCCGCGCGGCGCTGGCCCGCTTGCAACTGTCGATCATGATCAACAATTCCATCAGATTGTTGTTCACCGGCGGACACGTTGGTTGAACGAGATAAACATCACGCCCACGCACGTCTTCCTCGATCTTGCAAGCAATCTCGCCGTCGGGAAAATCGTTGAGCGATATCTGACTGAGTGGAAGATTGAGATAATCGCAGATTTTGCCGGCCAAAATCGGATTGGCTCGTCCGCTAAAAATCTTCAATTCGCGCATCGAAGCCTTCGCATTTCTTCTTCGACGACCTGTAACTCGGCCAGATTATTGATGCTCAATGCCTCACAAGGCTTGAGCACCGGCAAAGCACGTACGTCGTGACCCCCAGCCTTCAGGATACCTGGACAGTCCGTAATATAGAACTCCCCCTGGCGGTTGTCGTTGCGAAGTTGTTCGAGGGACGGCAGCAAAGCTCGACAATCAAACACATACGTGCTCATGTTGACTTCCTTGATTTGTCGCTGCTCCACCGTGGCGTCCTTTTCCTCCACGATTCCGACAAAACGGTCCTCTTCATCGCGAACGATACGCCCCAATCCGTGTGGATCGTCCTTGATAAGCGTACCCATGATGCATACCGGATGCTCCGCATCATATAAGTCGAGCAGCTTGTTAAGCGAATCAGTCTGCATCAACGGCGAGTCGCCCGTCACAACAAGCACGGGTCCATCGTGATCGACCAAATGCGGCCTACAGACCTGCACGGCATGCCCCGTGCCATGCTGTTCGGTCTGATCAACGAATGTCAGTTTCTCGCGGTGCGCAAGCGCTTCACGGACAAGATTCGCTCGATAGCCGACAACGACAAGCACACGATCGACGTCCGCTTCAGCAAGCGCATCCAAGACGTATTCGACAATAGGCCGACCGCAAGCCGGCATCAACACCTTTGGCAAATCGGACTCCATGCGAGTTCCTTTGCCTGCCGCCAATACGATCGCCAGTCTATCTGGCATCACACACCTCCGGTCATTCATTTCGTTCCACAGGACCTTGGCCCAATATTGCAACTCAAACGTTCGTTTGTCAGTCAAGAATCCGCACACCGTCAACAGGCCGAAACTGTTCGACGAAAGCGAACGGTTTTCACCTTGTGAGGCCATCAGATCTTTTCTGACTGCCATAGGACAAACTGTGTCATTTGTCCATCTTTCGGCCAATCCCTCAACGGGAAACGACGGATTTTTCTGTCTTTTAACTCGATCTATTGCTGCGGATTTTGACGTAAAGTGCTTGACAAACAGAGGTTGGGGAAAGATCATGGATATTGTGAAATAAAGTAAATAAAGGGCTTGGTCGCTGGGCCGTCCGGTTAGGCGTCGGTTTGCGCTGTGTTAGTATATTGTGATCCCGCTTTGTCGGTTCACGTCATTCGATTTACCTGTCACGAACCGGCGTTGGTGTGTCGGTTTTGACGGGTGTTCGTTGCCACGAGCCATTCGGGAAAAGCGTCTTTGTTTTGGCATGCACGGGTGTCACTTAGCGCCCTTATTTTCATCTAGACCCCGGAATTTACGCAGGAAGCGCTAGGAGGTTTGTCTTATGGCAATACGCATGCAAGCCGCCCGGTTCGAGATGAAATACTTGGTGAATGCCGCGCAGATCGAGGGCATTCGGCGCTACCTACGCGGTCGTTTGGTACTCGACGAGAACAACGATCCGAATGATTTGTCGGGCTACACGGTGTGTAGTTTGTATTTAGATGGACCGAAGTACCAGTTGTACAACCAGACAATGCAAGGCTCAAAAAATCGCTTTAAATTGCGGATTCGACTTTACGACAACAATACAGACGCACCGGCATTTTTGGAGATCAAACGGCGCGAAACGGACATCATCAAAAAGAAACGCGCGGCCATCAAAAAAAAGGCCGCACTACAAATACTGCAGCGTGCGCACCCGTCGCCCACGATGCTATTCAAGAAGAACGGTGACATGGATTCGTTGGATAAATTCTGCCGTTTGGCGCGTAACCTCGACGCCAACGGCGCCGTCTACGTTACGTACAAGCGTGAGGCCTATGTTTCCCCTGGTAGCGATCATGTCCGCATAACGTTTGACCGTGATTTGTACGGCGGATACTACCGAGATGGTGACGAATTAATGGTTCCCGAAACAGGAATTGCCCCTAAGTGGAGTGGCTGTGTCTTGGAGATGAAGTTCACGGATCGTTTTCCCGACTGGATGCATGAGATAGCGCAGATTTTCAGCCTTCAACGGACTTCCGTTCCTAAGTACGTCATGTGTATTGATGCACTCGGCTTGGTTTCCGGAGGAGCTCCAAAGTCGTTTGCTGCGCGTTCTAGGTTTTCATAATGGAAAAGTGGATTGATCTATTCGTCTACGGTGATTCTGGGCCCTCGGCGGGTGATCCGGAGACGGTGTTGTTCATGATGATCATGTCGTTTGTCGTTGGACAAACGATCGGCTGGATCTACATGTGGACGCACAAGGTTTTGTCGTATTCGCAAACGTTCGTTGCGTCATTAGTCGTTTTGCCAGTGATCGTGGCACTGATGATGTCCTTGATCTCTGGCAGTTTGTATGTGGCCTTTGGTCTGCTCGCTGTCTTTGCCGTGGTCCGTTTTCGCAACGTCCTCAAAGATACGCGTGATACGATTTACATCTTGTGGTCCATCGTCGAAGGGATGGCCGTCGGAACTCAACGCTATACATCGGCTGTGATCGGCTTGACGGTGTTGGCCGTGATACTTCTGTATATCCGTGTCACGTCATTCGGCAGCCGCAATCAATTTGATGTCGTACTCAATCTTTTCTACCTGGGTGAGCAAGATGTGGGGATCGCGTCGCTGAGACCGATATTGCGACGACACGGTGCCCGCGTACAATTGGTCAGCACACGCCCGACACCTGGTGAGGGCGTCGATTTTTCGTACCGCTTGCTGTTGCGGAATCCCGAACGGAGTGGTGAATTACAAACGGAATTGGAGCAGCTATCTAGCGTGGACCGTGTCAACGTGTTCATCCGCGATGATGAATCGGAGGTGTGATCGATGGCAGATACACGTCCGATCCCAACGCCGCTGGCCTACCGCTGGCGACGTTTTTTGCAGCAAATCTTGCCGGTAATAATTTTTGTGTTTGGTATCGTGGTGACGATCTGGCTGTGGGATCGCCATTCCTTGATGGGAAATGCCGTGGGAGTCGTGGAATCCCAGTTCGTGGATGTGTCGTCGGGTACGGCGGGCATCCTGCTGCCACCCGAACATGGCCGCTGGGAAACCTTTCAAACCGTGAAAAAAAACGACGTGATTGGAGAAGTCGGACTCTACGAATTCGATGTGTTCGAGGCTCAGCTGGCAACGATTGAAAAGCAAAAAGCCAAGGTGCACGCGGACTTCAAAT
>CBDUAB010000487.1:0-4337 GCA_965365045.1 uncultured Planctomycetales bacterium | reverse complement strand
GGTATTTCGAACCGTCGAGTTTTCTCGCCAACTCCGCCTCCCTCATCTACGGTAATCACGCCGTATTGCTTCAACCTGTTTAAACTCGGATCACGATATGGAGACAGAACGTTTCCCGCAACAAGTTTTTACATTGGAACTGAACATCGGAACCCTTCGTGACAAATGTTGCGAGTTTTGTAATGGCGACAGTGACTTGTCGCGGGTTTCCAGTGGAAATCCTTAGAGCGCCGGAATCGCCAACGATTTCAGGCACTTGCAGCGACAAATCGGTCTCATTTGGCGTGCGAACCGGTCTCATTTGGCGTCCGCCCACTTCAACCTGCTTAAACCTGTAACACTGCCCCAGTAATCTGAAAACAAGAATCCGACCCGCGTGTTGCATGATTTCGATTGACCGTTGAGGCATGCCCATGCGACGGTCAATCAAGGAATGTGGAGTACGATTGAAGCATTGAATTGATGATGGAACCAAACTCAACACACGGCGCGATACTGTGCTTGATCAATCAGAAGGGAGGCTGCGGAAAAAGCTCTAGCTGCTTTCACTTGGCGGGAAGTTTTGCCACGCAGGGCAAGAGTGTCTTGCTGATTGATGTTGATCCACAAGGATCACTTAGCCAAGGTTGTTTTGGGTCCAGCGTTGTTGAACAACTCGCCGCAGATCAGACATTGGCAGCCGTGTTTCAGAACGGAACATGGCCGGACGTCTCTGCATTGGTCACGCCCACCGAGATCGACAACGTCGCCATCATTTGCGCGAACCATACCCTCGCGAATTCTAATCACTGCCAGCTCGAAAACTCGGGCATGATGCAATTTGTGTTTTCAGAACTGCTTGCAGCCTTACCGGCGTTTGATGTTGTGTTGCTGGATTGTCCCCCGAATCTTTACCTTTGCAGCTGGGCCGCCATGCTGGCTGCCGATTTCGCATTGATCCCAGTTCCACCAGAAGATTTTGGCACTCAGGGACTCCGTGCCGTCCACCAAGCAGTCGACAATGCTCGACAACTAAATCCACGTTTGAAGCTGCTCGGCCACGTAGTGACTCGGTGCGATGCTCGTTTGACCATTCATCGACATTACGAGCAAAAGTTGCGAGAAATCTACGGGTGCCTGGTATTGGACACGGTCATTCCCGAGGCCTCTGCATTCAAGGTGGCGCTTGCGTGTCGTCAACCCGTGTCGCACTTCAGTCCACGAACCAAGGCAGCCGTTCAGTGTTACGCCTTGTCTGTCGAGATCGATGCTCGGATCGCGGGCCACGCGTTGCAGCAAAGGGTCGCCTAATGAGCAACGTGCAAGCAACACTCCGGCGTATCAGCGGCCACCTGGAAGAATCGATCGGACGGCGTCCGAATCAACCCCCTGTGGCGCTGAGCCCCGTGGCTCGACCGCAGGACATTGGGCGTCGACCGATTCGCGACGTGGGCACCGTCGAGATCGAACAGGTTGTGCCGGATCCCGATCAGCATCGAAAACAATTCAATGAGGCAGACCTTGAGCGCTTGGCCGCAAGTATTCGCGAGAAAGGTCAGCTAAGTCCGATTCGTGTTCGTTGGAACGTTGAACAACAAAAGTGGATGGTCATTGCTGGCGAACGACGTTGGCGAGCAACGAAGCTCGCCGGTCTTCCCACGATTGAATGTTACTTTCATGAAAGCGAGTTAACCGCATCGGAAGTCCTTGAGCAGCAGTTAATCGAAAACTGCTTGCGTGTCGACCTGACACCCATCGAGGAAGCGCGGGCATTTCAGTCGCTTATGCAAATCAATGGCTGGACGGGAAAACAAGTTTCCAGGGAGCTGCACATCGCACCTTCGCAGGTCAGCCGGCATCTGGCGTTATTGGGGCTGCCAACCGGCATTCAGGAATTCATCAACGCCGGCCAAATCCCGGCTCGCACGGCCTACGAACTAACAAAGGTCAAAAGCGAAGCCGCGCAGCGCAACCTGGCGAAGAAGGCCGTCGCCGGACAACTCTCTGCCGATCATGCGACCCGGCAGGCTCGCAGACTTCGGGGCAAGGCGAAGGAGCCGCGACGCGGCACGAGCCTAACCTTTGTCGCCGAAAACAAGTGGAAAGTCGTGGTGACCGCCAGACGCAAGGGCACCTACGAGGAAGTCGAACAAACATTGGAGGAAGTCCTGGCCGAAGTCCGTCACCGTATCCGAAACAATGTGCAGCTTTTTTGATCTGCGAAGTTTCAGATCGAAATCCGTTCGACAATGTTACGTGTCACGCGTTTATGCCGTCGGTCGTAGAGCCGCGTTGTTCGCGGATCACTGTGCCCAGCCAAATTCTGCACATCGCTGAGCGATATGCCTTGTTCCAATAAATTCGTAAGAGTCGCAACACGAAACGAATGCGCGGACAGTCGAGCGGGCAGCCCAGCATCGCGCATCCGGCGTTTCACCATACGGCCCATGTCACCAACCGTCATCGCATTCTGCGTCAGCCGCTTAGTGCGTCCGAGGGCTGTGCGAAAGAGTGGCTTTCCAGGATCGGCTTCCCATATACCACTTGCGAGCAAGTATTCACTGAGAAATCCGCGCAGGTCATGCCTCGTCGGGATTTCCCGTGACTTGCCGCTTTTCTCGGAGAATCGCATGTAGTATTGCTCCCCGTCATCGTAGTAATGCTCACGGCGAAGCTTCGCAACGGCGCCAATTCGGGCCGCAGTGTAGATGAGAATGCCGATGATCGACCGATCGCGAAGTCCAACTACGCTTTTCGTGTCCATGCCACGCAACAACAACCGCGCCTGCTTGACTGAAATCTCCGGCGTCTTTCCCTCGATCACCTGGTAGCGCTCTCCACGGACCGACGCTGCGGGATTCAGCACCACAGCGTGACGAATCACCATTTCGTCGAAAAAGTGGCGCAGTCCCGACAGGTGCACCTTCTTCGTCGCTGCCGAATGCGGGAGCTCGTCCAGGTACAGGCCCACATGCTTTGGGGCGATCTGATGTAACTCAAGCCCGTGACTCTGGCACCACTCTAGAAACCGATGAACGGCATGCCGGTAATTCCTCCTTGTATACGGATTTCTTATGCGGCCGAGGAAGAACTCTTCGTAGGCAAACCGCGCCGCGTTGCCGGCCGCGACCACCAGTTGCGGGAGATCGGTCGCCAACTCTGTTGCAGGTACGACAGCCCTGTCGCTTGGCTCAATCGCAAATTGTCTCGTCACGTGCTCCTTGCGTCGTTACTCGCAGATAAAGATCGAAACAGTCATGGCCCGTGCCGGACATCTACTTCGTATTACCGAGTAGACGTTTGCCACACCAAAGTGCTGCACCCCAAATCATGCACAGGTTTTGTCAAGACGTTTCTTACCAGCCACGCGGACTGGCGGCTTCACTCACTCGGCAGCAGAAGAATTCGCGCACCTGCGAGTTTTCTGAGTTGGCCGCATGCCACTGATCTAGCGCATGACTATGTCTTTTGTCTAGCGCTAATCCTCTACGCTGTTCGCACGGGTGGACATCCCTTCCAGATGTTCTGCCCGAACCAAAACTCGCACCAAAACCATTGCAATACATGGAAAGCCTTGGACAATATGGAATGCGTGAGTTGCCGAGTTCCATGGAGTTCGGTATTGGCCGCCAAAGGTTACAGAGTCGAATCCTGTGCTGTGGCTTGAATGGGGCACCTCGCGGCAAGATCGCAACAACTAAAGATTATGTGCCGCGCTGGATCCGTGTAACTTTGCCGGAGAGAACACGATGGGATACCAAGACGAGCTGCGGAAGCTGCCGGACGTCGATCCGAACGCCCAACATATAGCACGTGTCGTTCGCGACCGAATAAGGACCGAGCTCTCGTACCTATTCGACTATCCCCAGTACGGCCAAGTGACTTACCGCAAGTCGAAGAACCTATTCGTCTTCGAGTTTGGCGGGCCGGGCTTTCATAGTGACGAAGCCGATTTCGAATTGAAACGAGCCAAACGCGCTGAGGCGCTGACTGAGTTGCTTGGTCACAGGATAGAACCGGTCGTCGAGGACTGTCTCTCCGAAGACGGATTCAGCTGGCTTCACGACAGTGGACTTTGGAAACAAAGATTCGTCTTTCAGGCTTGTTAGATCGAGTTCACGCATGGCGACGATCGAATGAGACCGCGACACACACACGGATAAGCGACCATCGGTCCACCACACCGACGGTCGCTATCCGCGGACAGTCGAGAAAAGTCCTTGTCGTTGCCAGTTTTGGACATGTCGACACGATTCAAAGAGCGAAAAGATCGGTCCAAAATCCACCGTTAATGAAATAAATACACTTTTTAGGCGAAACTTCGGTTTTTTATTGGGCGCGTAGGTCTGTCGGACCTG
>CBDUAB010000486.1:0-4343 GCA_965365045.1 uncultured Planctomycetales bacterium | reverse complement strand
GTTCGAACCCTGTGCAATGTTCGAACCCTGTGCAACATTCGAACTCTGTGCAATAGATGATGAGGATTGGATATAGGTTCGACGCGACACGACTGTCTCGGATCCCAAATCTGCCAGCGACGCATCGACCAACGCAACGCGCGTAGCGAGCGGCGCCCGTGGCACACGTGCTTGGGCAACGGCGGCGAGCCAGTTAATACCCACAGCATTGAGGTCCGCGGCATCAACGCGTTCGTTTCCGTCAAAGTTCCCATTCGACCACGTGAGGCAATCGCCGGTCTGTTGCCAATGAAGCCCCACGACGTTTAGGTCCGCGACGTTTACATGGCCATCTAAATTGGCATCGCCCATAAACGTGCCCATAATATTCTCAACCAAGAAAACACGGTCCGCCGAATCGACCGTACCACTACCATCCAAGTCGTACGTCTTAACCGTCGTGCCACGATGGATCATGGCATTCAGCAAGTCGATGTCGCCCGCGGTCATCATGCCGTCGCCGGTCAGATCTCCCGCTATACCCTCGACAAAATTCGCCATTCCGGGACTAGCCGCTGAAACTGCCCACGAATCGTGAGAGCTGCCGAACGACACGGGAGTTACACGTTCCAACGATTCGCCGCCGGCAACTATCGGCCACGGAAGTAAGTCGTCGTAAATGACTTCGTCTTCAACCACATGCGGTATAAAGTCGGGATCATCGAGCGGCGATTCATCGGGGCGCTGGAGCGTGACGCGTTCGCCGTCGTTCGCCAGCGAACCGCTGTAGCCACCGACCAAAGTCACTTCTGCATCGATGCCGTAGTGGGCTCGGAACGCCGCGCCTCGGTCTGCGTTGTCCGGAGCATCTGAGTTAAAGCGAGTTACGACGAAGGTCTGGCCGACGCCGATCGTTATCCCCGTTTCAAAATCCTCCGCTTCAAAGTCCAAGTCCACGCCCCCGCGGATACGCCAATCGGTCAGATCGACCGCATGGCTAGTGGGATTGTGAATCTCGATAAACTCCAGATCTTTCGTCGTCAAACTTGGATATACGGCCAAGGCAGCATCCGTGGGATCGCTTGGGTTGTAATTCACTTCACTGATGATCAACGACCCCACGAAGGGATGGCTATTTTTGCAACCGAGCGATCGAGCGCTGAGCGGGACCAATCGAATGCTCTCGGGCTCCAGACGCCCGAAACTCGCACCGTTTATCGCGGCACCAAAATGCACGTCGTCAACAAAAAACTGTACGTCGGCTCCCAGTCCATCGGATACAACCAGCCAAACGTCGTCACCACGGGCTCCACTTAAGGCAAAATCGTTGGGACCAGGATTGAGTGGTGTGCGGTTAAAGTGGCTTTCGTCAAAGACAATGTACTGACCCGGCCCTACGATCGTCCCGGCGGGAATCTCGTACTTGAACAGCGTTGTCGCCGAATCGCTCAAATACCAACCGCCAATGTCAATTGCCTGGTCCGTCGTATTCAACAATTCGATCGAATCAGACATAGTCAGGGGTGGATCGGTGTGCGTGAGGACTTCATTGATCACAATGCCGAGCCGGGGCGTGCCAGTCGTTCCAGGCGAACCACCAAAGTCCGTGCTGCCGCGCCAACTTTCCGCGTTTCCATACCGAGTCGCACTTGTGTTCATCCGGTTTACGAGTTCCAAGGTGGCACCGACTCCGTCGGCACTTGCGGGCCATATAATCGTATCGTCGTAGGCGAATTCGACCAACGATTCGCCTGTTCCGTCAACCAAATGCAACGTTTCTCCGCCATTCGCAAGTCCCCCAGACCATTCACCGAACACGCGGATTGATTCACCGTAACGAAGTCGAAACGCGGACAAGTCTCTGACGAGGACCGCGGACTCTCCTGGCGCCAATGATTGATTTCCGAAGGCAAACGTCACGCCGTCAACGAACTGCATCCCAACGAGACTTATCGCGTCGAAGGCACTCGTATTCGTAACCTCAATAAACTCAAAATCATCGTTGTCTGCATCCGGCAGCGTGACCAATTCCGCGGCCGCTGGTTCGTGGGGATTGTAGTTGATCTCGCTAATCGCAATGCTGTTCCCGAAATCGGTCACCACAAAGATCGCTTGCGAAAGCGCGCTCCACTCACCGTTTACCAATGCCCGAGCGTGGACCGCTGTTGTATCTGTCAAAGTGATCGTTCCGTCGTATGTAATCCCCGCCGCGGCGCCACCAGCTTCTCTCGGGTCGCTTCCGTCCATCGTATAAATG
Organism: uncultured Planctomycetales bacterium; assembly: GCA_965365045.1. Taxonomy (GTDB): domain Bacteria; phylum Planctomycetota; class Planctomycetia; order Pirellulales; family Pirellulaceae; genus CBDUAB01. Next base: position 2,107 of record CBDUAB010000486.1, on the reverse strand, counting down.
ATCGGCGCGGCGACCTCGGCATCGTCGCCGAGGATCAACTCAGGACGCGCGAGGATATCGACCATATCCGTCGAATTATTCAGGATATGGATCGCCAAAACGTTGGGGCCGGGCTGAAGGAGGTCGAGGGAATCTGAGACGTCGACAGTCTCGACGACGGACGGGATTGTGTTCAGCAAATTGAGTCGCTTGCCAGTTGCACGAGAATTCCATTCGATTGGTGACGGCGTGTTCTTGCTATGAACGAGCTGACCGTTCAGGTAAACCGCATAGCCGTCGTCGTACTTCATGTTTAGTTCAAGTCGTTCCGCAGCCGCGGCATCAAAGTCCGCCGCCAAATCAAACTCAAAACGCGAGTACACGCTGGTTCGGTCAGCCGCATTCCAAGCATCAGTGACATCGGTGCCAATCAGGCTCGCGTAGTCGCTGCCGTTGTCGTACCCAACGCCGTTGGTCCCAGTGATCCAATCCGCGCTATCAAAACCCACGTCGTACCAACGTAACTCCAGACCGGTTTCGAGAGAATTGTCGGTAGGCACGAACGCTTTTGCCAGCGAGTCGATTGCCACGAGCGTCGTTTCGGTGGTAATGGTCGCGGCGGCGGCCGTCATTGAAAGCGTATCACCCGAGACAATTGACCCGCCATGTTGATCCGTACCGTTGATCTGGAACACGGGCGCCCCGATATCTGGATACAGTTCACGTGACCGTAGCTGCGACAGTACGGTTTCGGGACGATCCTCGAAATAGTTCGCGATCGAGTCCAAGGTCGACAGCCATTGATTGTCGGGGGTGAACAGAACACGAGCACCGATCGGATCCACGTCGCGTCGATAGTCACCCCAGCGAGCGGATTCCGCGATCAATGATTCACCTAGTCCATCAACGAGCTGATTCCACCGCGCGATCGAAGCTTCGGACGTCAACGGTCCGCCGTTGAAATAGTACTGTTGAACACGATCCGCGAACCGCAATCGGTATTCCGCGTTTTGTCGCAGGGCGATATCAATCTCGCCCGGCGACTCGGTCCACCAGTTGTGACCTGGATCGGGAGTGACTTTATCATTGCGGCGAAAGGCGAGGTCGTTATCCCAAGTAAAGAACTTGAAGCCTTCACTATCCGGGCCACTATCCCGCGCAACGTAGTAGTTGCCTGGCCAATCTTCGGAGCCGGTGAATTGCCCGTGGATCACGTAGTCAATAAAGTTGTCGATGTCGATCAAGACATCGAAATCTGGATTGCGTGTGCCATCCGAGTTGTTCCCCTGAATGCGTTGATAACTCGCATTGTCGGCCAATCCCGCCGCTGACAAGCTACGCAATTCATTCCACTCGTCCCAGTCACCGTCTACAACGCGTTGAGGGCAACAGAACTTGACAGTATCGACTGCGTCCTCGTCAGCTCCTATGTGGGACGCCATAAAAGCCGCATCTGGTCGCTCCGTTGGATTGTAGATTCCCCAATACATCCCGTTAAGGTAAAGGTGCACAAACGAACCTGATGTAGCCAATCCTCCCATGTCGAGGGCCGTTTGTTTTGCCCATTCATCACGCAAGTAAGTCGCACTATTGGTATATTGGTGTGACGTCCAATTGTCACGAGAATTGGAACGCAGCGGCAGTGTGTTGAAACTATCCACTGGGTTGTCGGGAAAGAATTCGTACTCCAACCGCCCCGGACCATACTCTTCCTTGAAAACTAGGCGGAACGACTGTTTGATGTTACGGTCCAGGTTTCGGGACGTGCCGCCCATGATCTGGATACCAGCATTGATCTGAAATCCCTTATCTCCGTTCGGCAACAGGTATTCCACCGAAGCTGCCCGTTCCCACGCATCGCCGCGGTTCGCTGGATTCGCATAGATTCCGTCTTGAGCGTCGAATAGATCGTCCATCGGTAGGACAATCGACATGGTGGGGATGGCCAGCAGCGAGTCTCGAATTACTTCTTTGGATTCCTCCACGCTTAATCCCCCGTCACCAGCGATCAACGGCAAGTCGTCCGCGTTCTGACTCATGGCGTAGTCCGCCGTGAATCCACTCCACATCGCAGGATATCCAGATCGGAAGAGCGTCGTGTAGGGAAAGAGTGTAGATCTCGGTGGTC
>CBDUAB010000485.1:0-4347 GCA_965365045.1 uncultured Planctomycetales bacterium | reverse complement strand
ACCGTCGAGAATCTCAAAAAAGTCATCACGGCTTTCCTGTGTGTCGTCGATCCCCCTCCGCATTTTAACCGTTACTGGGATCTCGCTGGGAACTGCGTCGCGCGTGCGCCGCACGATCTCCAAAGCGATCGCGGGTTGACTCAAGTGAAACCCACCGCGACACCGACCAAGCACTTTTTTGACGGGGCAGCCAAAGTTGATGTCGATCACATCAAAGCCTGCTTCAACGAGCTTCATAGCGCCGGCGGCAAACTGTTCTGGCTCGGCGCCCATCAGTTGACCGCCAACGGGGTGCTCTTCGTCGGAAATATAAAGGAAGTGCTTATTGCGTTGGCGGTTTTTAACCTTGACTAGGAATTGGTCGAGCATCACCTCGCACAGCGAGTACGAAGCGCCTAATCGCCTGGCGATCACTCGCATCGGCCAGTCACTATAGCCAGACAAGGCGGCTTGCACGACGGGAAAGCCGATTTCCACGTTACCAATGCTGAGTTTGTTCACAGTTGGGACCAGGTTCATTGACATCAAGCTAGACCTGCTGACATGATAATCAACATAACTCGGTTCGTTAAAGGCACAATTCATGTTTCACGCAGAACGGAAGACGTCTAGAAGCTTTCGCTGTCGGGTGGCACTGTTTTCGGCGACGATCCCTCTGTTGATGCCGACGGCAGCCGTCTAAGCGCTCGATTGGGGGACAAAGATTACACGATGGAATCGTCCCCGGAGCACAAAGCGCGCAATTGGTTTCGTGTGTCACCAGCAAGTGGGTCCCGCGAGCAGAGCGGGACTTGAAAGGGTACCGCCCAGATTGGTGCGAAACTATGCCCTAATTGGCACTGTCCAACGAAGCCGTCCACCAGCGTACGCCAACGGCGTTTCAGAACATAGCATGGGGCAGAGCGTAAGCGAGTGTCACGAGCTTTCGCGCCGCCCCAGGACAGGTATTGCCGCGCACAACGGCCGAGTAGAAAGGCCACCATCCCCACGCCGTCCGTCGAGGCCGCATCCCGGCGCCCGTAGCCAATTCGAACCGCCGGACCGATGCATCGCGGGCCCCCTGCGGCCTCGGCAGACCTGCCCAAGTATTGTGCGTCGTTCGCTCGGCCGATCCTTTGCGTCCACACGGTACCCAGGGCGACGCGTACGTTCGTTTCACTCACGTGCGCTTGCCCTGGGCTACGATGTTGAACGCCTTCAGCGTTATCGATGCGTAGCTTGAACGTGAGGCCCAGAACGACCAAGTTCAACGGGCACATGGCCCAACGATATTAAGCTCCGAAAAACAAAACGACCTTACAGAAGCGAACGACGTTGAAAAACCAATAAGCGAGTGTGCTTTGGTTCATCGAATTGTTCATTTGTTATTTCGTGATTCGGTGGACGTTATGTTTCGCAAGTGCTTCTGTAAGCGCGTTCTGTTTTTTGGGGTTGTTCGGCCAATTGTCAAAGATTGTATCGCCCAGAGAGGTAATGTATTGAGGATCAGCGCCAGAACTGATCAATAAATCCAGTAAACCAGCGTTGCCATTCCGTATGCAGCAATGTAGAGCATTATCGTGGGTGTCCGATGTCGCATTTGGATCAGCGCCGTTTTCAAGCAATAGCTTTGCGATTTCAATATTTCCAAGCAAGCATGCATCGATAAGCGGTGTGTCTCCGAATTCATTCACTGCGTTGGGGTCCCATCCGTTCTGCAGCAAGAGGCTGACGGCGTCTGCGCGTGACTCAATCGCCAGAAAGTGAAGGGCAGATTGGCCGAGGTTCCAATGCGCAGTGCGCAAATCGGGGTTCGAACCAAGAAGGCGAAGTGCCTCGCTTGGATTGTTGACAGCCGCATCAATGAATCGGCCAACGAGTTCGCGTTCAATTGCCAAGAGTATTTCCACGCGAAATAACGCTGACGTCTCGTGGAGCGAGACGATCACGTTTGGGAGCTTTGAAGCCAGCGCTAATGCAGCACCGGACAAACGTCAAACCATTCACGGCCCTGTTGGCGCATCCATTGCGTGGCACCTGGCGGCCCCCAATCGTCCGCGGCGTAAGTCTCCAATGGCGGGGCGGCGGGACTTCTCCAGGCTTGGACAATCGGGTCGATAATCCCCCAGGCCAGTTCGACTTCGTCGCTGCGTGCAAAAAGACTCGCGTCGGCGTTGAGTGCGTCCAGTAACAACCGTTGATAAGCATCCGCAAGTTCCGCTTTGAATTGCCGATCGAAGCGAAAATCCAAAGTCGTCAGTCGCATGTTCATGCTCTCGTCCGGCACCTTTGTTTGAAGGTGCAACTGGATGCCTTCGGCCGGTTGGATTTGGATCACCAAACGGTTGGCCTTCAAGCTGCTCGGCGTGGCATCCGGAATTAACATGTGCGGCGGCTCACGAAACTGAATTACGATTTGCGTTGTGCGACACGACATGGCCTTACCGCTGCGCAGATAAAATGGCACCCCCTGCCAGCGCCAATTGTCGACGTGTAGCTTGATCGCTGCAAACGTTGCCGTCTGACTGTCGCTCGGTATGTCGTCTTCCTCGGTATATCCCTGGTATTGGCCGCGTAAAGTGTCCGTTGCAAAGTCGGCCCCAGTCAGTCGCCGCACGGATTGGAGGACCTTGACTTTTTCATCGCGCACCAACTTAGCCTCAAACCGCGCCGGGGCCTCCATGGCAGTAATAGTCATCAGTTGGAGCAAGTGGTTCTGGAACATGTCCTTGAGGACTCCCGAGCTGTCGTAGTATCCACCTCGGCTACCGACCTTTACCGACTCCGCCACGGTAATCTGAACGTGATCCACATAGTTCCGATTCCAAATCGGTTCAAAGATACTGTTGCCAAAGCGCAAAACCATCAAGTTTTGGACGGTCTCCTTGCCTAAGTAGTGATCGATTCGATAAACGCGTGACTCGTCGAAGACCTGGTGGACGGCCGCGGTCAACTGGCGCGCGCTAGATTGATCCACACCGAACGGCTTTTCAATGACTACGCGACGTGTGCCTTTGGCTTCATCAGCCAATCCCGCCTCCCCCAAATGTGCCACCGCAGGTTCATAAAGTGAGGGTTTGCTCGCCAGATAATAGATGCGATCGGACGATTGTCCAGATTCGAGCTTTTCTAAACGATCGGCAAGCGCCGCGAAATCGTCTTGTTTATTGATGTCACCGGGTTGGTAGAAAATGTTGGCAGCGAATTCATCCCAGACATCCTGCTCAAACTTATCAGTTGTATGTTCACGCGTCACGATTGCCAGTTCGTCGCGCCATGCATCGTCCGTGAGCGGACTGCGCGAGACGCCAACGATGCGCGTCGGTGACGGCAATCTGCGCTTGCGAAAGAGATGAAACAGGGCCGGAATCAGTTTGCGGCTCGTGAGGTCGCCCGAAGCACCAAAGATAACAATGCTGTGTGACATGATTCATCGTCAAAAGCGATTGGCCGTAAATCCACCGTCAACATAAAGTGCCGCACCAGTAATGAAGCTGCCGGCGTTGGGCGCCAACAACAACAGTGCCGACCCGACAAGTTCAGCCGGTTCGCCAAAACGACGCAGCGGGGTTCCTTGCATGATGTTTTCAATTCGTTCCTTGTCGAGGATACGTCGATTTTGTTCAGCCGGGAAAAAGCCGGGACACAAGACGTTGACACGCACGCCTTGCGGCGCATATTCGCGCGCCAAGTTCTGCGTCAAATTGACGACGGCCGCTTTCGATGCGGAATAAGCAAACACGCGCGAAAGCGGCAAGTGAGCAGTTACGCTGCCGATATTCAGAATCGCGCTGGCGCTATCTTGCTCCGCCATGCGCGGTGCGAATGCTTGACAACCCAAATGGGTTGCCGTGAGGTTTCCGTTAATAACCCGTAACCATTCTTCCTCGCTGATTTCCGCATACGGCGTGGCGGAGTTTACACCGGCACAGTTGACCAGCGCGTCGCAGCGGCCATATTCGGTAAAGACTTGCTCACATAACGCTTGGACGGACTGGCGCGAATAGACATCGACCTCACCGAAACTTGCGGACCCTCCGGCGTCGTCAATTGCCTTGACTCGCTGTTCACCACGCTCAGCCGACCGTCCAGCGACAACGACATGGGCGCCGGCCGCGCCGAGGCCGTCGCAGAGCGCGCCACCGAGGACGCCCGTGCCACCGATCACGACGGCGACACGGTCGTTGAGACCAAACAGTTGTGTGAGGAAGTCGGCCGACATGAGATGTACTCCGGTGGTGGTGATGGTGGGGAACGTCGTTTCAACGATATTCTGGCGTTCCAGCATTCGCTACGTGGAAAATGCCTAAGGTCTAATTCGACTGTTTGACTTAGACCCCCGCAGCCTTGTGCCGCGGGTGAATCAGG
>CBDUAB010000484.1:0-4347 GCA_965365045.1 uncultured Planctomycetales bacterium | reverse complement strand
AGTTTGAGATTGGAATCTGCACATGATTGATTTTGCAAAGCGAATCACGGTGGCGGGGGATGTGCTAGTGCGCGAGCTTGACGGTGAAGCGGTACTACTCAATTTAGACAACGAGTCGTACTACGGTTTGGATGACGTCGGAACCGTATTCTGGACAGCATTGTCCCATAGCTCATCCATTGACGAAGCTTATCAGCGATTGCTCAAGGAATTCGACGTTGAAGCGGAACAGCTTAAGTCTGATCTGCAGGCATTCATGAAAGACCTTCTCGCGCAGGGGTTAATTCGTGTTCACGAAGATGCAGCATGAAGGCGATTTCGTTGGAGTTAGGTATGTTTTCTGGTGGTCTTTCTGCTGGTTGATTTTGCCTTTTGTCGAGTTGTCCGTGCGCCTGCTGGGGTACCGTCGTAGTCGCTGGCTCGCGACCTGGCTGGCAAGATTGTTGGGGGCAGTCCACACAAGAAAAGCGCAGGGTGAATGGAGCTCAATATCGAGGGCTCGACGGTTTGCCACAATTATCGAACACGCCAACCAAAAAAGCCTTCTCCGCTATCGCTGTCTAGCACGTTCTTTATTGCTTTGGATGTTATTAAAGGCTCATCAAATCGACAGTGAAGTCTGCATCGGCGTCGCTCGCCAAGACGACTCTCTAAATGCGCACGCGTGGGTTGAATGCGGTGGAATCCCCGTGAACGAACGCGAAACAATTGACGAGGTGTTTGGTAAGCTGATACCGCAAAAGGCAGCATCTTAATGACTGGCATCGTCGGGATTTTCTGCCTAACCGGCGACTCCCCAGCGCCTGGTCGAATCGACGAGATGTTGGCCGCTCAGAGTCATCGAGGTCCAGATGGAAGTGCTGTGTGGACGGATGGCCCAATCGCTCTCGGAACCTGTAAATTATTTACAGACGACGTTGATGTGTCTGGAGAGTCCATACCGACCCTCTCGCAACCATCTTGTGCCATCACCGCCGACGCCCGGCTGGACAACCGCAACGACCTAAAAAACAAACTGGCTATCGTCGCTGGTGACACGCACACAACTGACGAAAGTTTGATCCTGCGGGCTTTTTCGCGTTGGAGAGAGGACTGTGCGCAATACTTGGCCGGCGATTTCGCATTCGCAATCTGGGAGTGTCAAGCACGAAGACTGTTGCTTGCGCGAGATCACTTGGGAGTGCGACCACTCTATTACACCTACGCACCAGAGCGTTATTTCGCGTTCGCCTCGGACGTCGGCGCATTGCTGCGACTACCATTTGTCGATAATGCCCGTAACGAAGGTCGCATCGCGGATTTCCTTGTCCGAAATCTGGAAGGAATCGATCGGACGTCCACATTTTATCGCGACATTTTCCGATTGGAGCCAGCGCATATATTGTCGGTGACTACAGACGGATTCAGGTTGCAAAGGTATGGTCGCTTTGAACCCAATGACCCGTACGGTTGTCGCACCGAGGATGAGTGGGGTGAGGCGTTCGCCCGTGAATTCAAACGGGCCGTGATTGTTCGCATGGGTCGCAATTCACAAACGGCGTCGATGCTGAGCGGAGGGATCGATTCGTCAGCGATCGTCGGCATTGCCCGTCAACAGGTAACAGACGAGGGAAAGGAACTGCCGGTTTTTTTTGCAACTTCGCAGGCACCTAAGTCCGTGGAAAGGACTTACATCAAAGCGGTCTTGGACCAAGGAGGCTTGATATCCCACGAATTGGACCACGCTCGGATCGATGCGTTTATTGAACCGTTAGATCAATTACTGAGTTCGAGTCATGATTTGTTTGACACGACGATGGGATTCCTGCCTTTCCTCTACCGACGCGCCCACGAAAACGGAATTAAGGTGGTTTTGGACGGTACTGACGGTGACCTCGTAGCGGCGGTTAACGTTTTTTACTTGAGGTTTCTCATCAAAAACGGCAAGTGGTTCACGGCTGGTCGAGAAGCTATTCAGCACCATCGCAAAACCGTTTGCGGTATCGGCGTCGGACCGGTCAAGATGCTGTACCGAAACCTGTTAGCAACGTTGCCACGACCGCCAATGGTCATGGCACCCTATCGATGGTTACGAGACCAGAAGCCTCGCGACAAAATCGCCGAGGCCTGCGCGGGTGAGCTTATCGATCGAGACTTCGCGCGGCAGATCGACCTTGCGGCGCGACACAATATCTATCTTGAAAACAATTCGCTCGTGAAAGGCACGTCACTCCCCGAGTGCCACGCGCGGTCCGTTGAACGGGCGTTTGTAACGGCCGCGCTGGAACGGTATGACCGAGCCGCGATGGCTTCGTCCGTTGAGGCCCGTCATCCGTTTTTCGACAAGCGGTTTGTTGAATTTTGTACTGCCATGCCGTGGCAGCATAAAGTTCGAGACGGCTTAAACAAATACATGCTGCGAAAGTCCATGGTTGGAGTTCTACCCGATTCGGTCTGCTGGCGAACGGAATTCGATCATGTCGGCTGGCGATTTACTGTCGCGTTCTTGCAACGCCTGCTCCCTCACTTTCACCAAATCATCCACGAGGAATCAGAGAGCATTTCGACGTACGTTGATATGCAAAAAGCCTCTGAGTGCTTGAAGCAATTTGAATCAGGGAACCAGTCGGTGGCAGATCAGCTATGGCTGTTATTGGGTTTATGGCATTGGCTAAAGCGGACGGGTGAATTAGCCCCACGTGTTTAATTGATGCAAACCGCGGTTGCCGATTGATTTGCCTAAATTTTGCTGTTTATCTCCCCTAATCGGACCTTCGTCGGAATTCTCGAACATCTCCAACCAAATTGCCGAATTCCAAACAAGAACGTTCAGTCACGAAACGATAGGCTTCGATTTTGCAATCCGCACGATTCTCAAGTCCTAACAGACTGCGTCTTCACGGAATTTGTCATACCTTCGCGTCTGTTTACCACTATGCGGAATCGATGTTGAGTAATCGTATGAATTACAGGGAATTAAAATGACGCGCGACGGCGGACATGGAGACGTTGTGATGCAACACGGACGAGGATCACGAAACATCAAAAAAACTCGACGGCCCTACCATACACCTCGGCTCCGTACGTACGGACGGGTCTCGGAATTAACAGCCGGTGGTTCGGGCAGTGCGAATGAGAATTCTCAGGGCGCCGCGAAAAGACCGTAATCTTCTTACGTGTGACGTGGCATATGGATTCGGGCCTTGGTTTTACTTATCAGTATTGTGACGTCGCTGTTCGTTCATCGCTGCCAATCCACGAACTTGTATCGTGTGCTGCAGAGGTTGATTACGACTGTGAATTCAGTTTACTGAACGCGCCCACATCGTCCGCCGACGACTACGAAAGAAAATGGCGTCTGCCGAACAGCGACGCCATGTTGTCCTGCCGAGCAACTGATGCTGACCAGTGGCGAATTCGCTTCGGCGATCAGGTCCTGTTTGAGATTGATCTGGATTCTGGCCACATTCTCTGCCGATTTCTCGGCGGCGCTCCCAGCAATCGTGACCGGCACCTACTGCTGGACCAAGTGTTATCCCGGCTGCTTGCCCATCACGGTCGATTCATGGTGCATTCAAGTTGTGTCGAAAGTAACGGGCGGGCAATCATGTTTCTCGGTGATTCTCGGGCTGGAAAATCGACGATGGCACTCGGCATGCACAAGCTAGATTTCTCAGTCCTCGCCGACGATTGCGTTCGAGCCCAATTGAGCAATTCTGGAATCCGTGTCGCTGGGACATATCCGTCGCTACGTGTGTCGAGCGAGGTGCGCGAGGAACTTCTTACATCCAAGGCCATGAGTATCGATGTTGACGGAACGAATAAAGATCGAATTGTGTTCGCGCAGCAAGAGGTCAGGTCCGCCGAGCTCGTCGTGGCCTATTGCCTCGCTGGCGTCCACAACACAGAAAATCGCATCAAAGTTGAGCGAATGTCAAAATGCGCGGCGCTGATGCATGTGATGAAACAAGTTTTTCACCTCGACATCGAAGATCGAACTCGACTCGAGCAGAAGTTAGGCGAAGCGGAACACTTCGTTCATCGTGTACCGATGTACGAGGTGTCATATCCGCACGAGTACAGAATGTTGCCTAGCGTTTGTCAATTCTTGAGGCGCCACGCTGGACTTGCCGCGTAGCCGGACAAAGCCCATTGGCCATGCCGGAACAAGAAATAGGCCGGGGCAAGAAAAGTAGTTCCTAAGGAGTCCTAGCGATAGTAGGATTGATTGTGGAAAAAGCTTGTTTACCGCATCGCCACAGTTTACGATAATTGGAATTCGTTACAGCGTTTGAGTTTGACCAACAGGAGTCATAATGTTCGCACCTATGGAAAATGAAGTCGGCCTTGAGAGCAACCACGGTTCAT
>CBDUAB010000483.1:0-4356 GCA_965365045.1 uncultured Planctomycetales bacterium | reverse complement strand
TTACAGAGTTCATTCAAGACCCCGGGTATCGGGCCGTAAGCCATCTCCGCGAACAGGCGATCCGTGATTCGCTGCTTATTCGCTGTACGAAGAAGTAGACATTGAGAACATGCGACACCGGGACGGCCTCGCGAATGAGTTCGTCCTCAGATCGTCGCCCATCCCGAAATCGCCACGGTTCGATTCTCCATCGTTTTGAATCCTTGCTTGTAACTTTGTGAATGAAGCGATTTAGCGCGGCGTCTGCTAGCACATCGAGAGTCTTTTATCGTCTGGTCACAAAGTCGAGGAGATCTTACGCGGCGGGCCAATGTGGATGTTTTGAAGTTGCACTACCGTTGTTTTCGTCAATTACCGTCATTTGAACACGCTAGTGCAACTTCAGAATGTGGATGTCAGCCTTTTGCCAAGCAAACTGACCTGGGGATGCCGCCATTTATTCAGTATTTTATTTGCCCGGATTCTCGGCATAGTAAGCGTATTATCGGTTTAGGAGGAACCTGGTGCGGGCTCCCACAATCATTCTCTTGGCGCTGTTCGCGGCGGCCGGCAGTTGGGTTTTCTTTAATGGAGTCCCAATGCGAGGTGTTCCATCGTTGCTAGATCGGCGCACGCAACTGGGACGCGAGCCGCAAACCACCGCCGCGGCTCGCATGCTGCGTGATTCAGTCATCGATTCACGTCGAATGCCGAGCATACGCGTGGCTACATTCAATCTACAGCAGTTTGGGCCAACCAAAAGCTCCAAGCCGCAAGTCATGGACATGCTGGCGAGAATCCTGCAACAATTCGATGTCATTGCTTGTCAAGAGATTCGGTCACGTGACCAGAGCGTGCTGCCAGCACTTATGGACCACATCAATACCAATGGGCTCCGTTACGATTATGTGATCGGTCCTCGTGTTGGGAATACAGCGAATCAGAAAGAGCAATTCGCGTTCGTTTTCAACTCGGAGACGATCGAAGTGGATCGTACGCAGTTTTACACGATTGACGATCCAGACGATCTCATCAACCGTGAGCCGTTCGTTGGCTGGTTTCGGGCACGCGGGCCCGCCAGCGACGAGACGTTCACCTTTTCGCTTGTGAACGTGCATACGGACCCGGTTAAAGTGGATGAAGAGAATTCGTTGCTGGATAGTGTGCTGCGGGCCGTCAGGGCAGATGGGCGTAACGAAGAGGACGTGATCGTGCTTGGCGACTTCAATGCGGCCGGGCGCCACTTAGAGAAGACTCTCCCCAATGCCAATTTGACATGGGCGATTGCCAGCTTTATTGCCACGAATACGTCGGGGACGGATCAATTTGACAACATCGGTTTTACAGCGGCGTTGACCGACGAATTCACGGGCCGCGCCGGTGCGTTCGATTTCTTGCGAGAATTCAATCTGACCATTACACAAGCTGCCGAAGTTTCCAGCCATTTGCCCGCCTGGGTAGAGTTTTACGTATTCGAAGGCGGAATGCCGGGACGAATTGCGTCCAGACCGTCGAAGTGATGATAGGGTCCGTCGCCTTGGTTTGGACACGGAGAGTCTGTGAAGAAATGTGGCCAAATGGACTTGCCCAGCAATTAGTCTCGCTGAGTTGGTGCGAGTCGTCCAAAGTAGTCATCAAACTCCGCGTGATGCCAACGCGACCATCGAGTTACGGTCATGAAACGGGTCCGTCGAATCGACGCTGTCTCAAATGTCGCGATGCGCGTGCTGGTAGAATGATGATGGACCAGTCGCTCGCGAGTCTCGTCACGCGGGAGCGTGACGACTGCTTTGGACCATTTTTTCACAGCTTCGGAGCGAGCAGGTAACTTTACTTTGCTCCGCGTTACCACCGATTCCAATTGGCAAACACTGCGTCAGCGTCAACTGCGGAATCCGACGGTTGGTTGTTCTTGATAGTTTGGTGTGCGGAGTGGACTGACAAGGGTCGACCAAATCGGCCCTGCAACGAAGGTCGGTAGGTTGGCAACGCGGACGATTGACGGCGAGCGAAGGCCTGTTGTGATGACGTCACCGAGCGGTCAGCCGACGCCGGGTCCTTGTCGATCTGATTCGCATTGGCAGCGCTCGGTTGGACCGGCAATGGCTGGACCGGCAATGTCGGCGCTGCGATGGCAGCTGCCAAGGGCGCCCTTGGCACGCGAGCCGCTGCGGCAGCAGCTGTCTTTCGCCAATTCAAGGCCAACAAATTGAGGTCCCTCGCGTTGACGTTGCCCTCACCGGTAAAATCGCCGTCCTCCCAGCCCGCTCCGGAATCTTGCCAATGGATACCGATTGCATTCAAATCACGAGCATCCACCGTTCGATCAAGATTTGCGTCGCCAAAGAAGGTTCCCAAGATATTCTCGACCAAGTGTTCAACGTCGCCCTGGTCAACCATCCCAGAATTGTCGACATCATACAGCGGTGCGTTGTCCCCGGTTTGAATGGCACCGAACAATGCGTTGATATCCACCGCGTCAACCACACCGTCCAAATTGAAATCACCGGGTATTCCCGGCGAGAAATCAACCGTTCCCGGCGTCGGGCTGAGCGCAGCCCATGACGAGCTGGAATTGCCAAACGAATCGCTGGTTGCGCGGTGCAGAGAGTTGCCGTTGCCGTCGGCGCTGACGGGCCAAGGGGCAGCGTCGTCGTAGCGCACTTCGTCTTCGAGCAAGCGTGGTATTATGACAATCGGATCGCCAACGGGTGCGTCCGGGCGCTGCAGTGTGACCCGTTCGCCACCGTTATCCAGTTGGCCGCTATAACCTCCGACCAAACGGACGGTCCCCTCGATGCCGTAGTGGAATCGGAAAGCCGACACGCGATCCGCGTTAACCGGATTCTGTGGATTGAATGAAACAACAACGATGGTCTCACCGGCATCCAGTGTTGAACCTTCATCGAACTCGATGTCGACGCCACCACGCATACGCCAATCCGTTAACAGGATTTGATCATTCGTAGTATTGTGGATTTCGACAAACTCCAGGTCGCCCTCATCCATATTCGGTGCAATAGCCAAATCGGAGGCCGTCGGTTCGCCGGCGTTATAGTTAACTTCGCTAATGATCACTGGACCTACACGAGGACCGCTATTCACATCATTCAGCGTAGTTTCCACCATCGGCACGAGAGCGCCCGTGGCGTTGGGAAAGCGTCCAAGCGACTCGCCAGCGGCGACCGCTCCAAAGTTGACAAAGTCGACAAAGTGTGTCGCCTGGTTGCCGTCACCCACGGTGAGATAGACTTGATCCCCAAGCGAGCTGAGGGCAAAGTCGTTCAGATCCACGCCGCCGGACGAATTGAACTGAGTTTCATCAAACACGACATACTCACCCGCCGCAATCGTGGTCGCGGGCAGCGAATAGCTTTGCAGGGCCTCGAGGCTGGCCGCGGAGTCACTCAAATAGTAATTCCCGAGCTGAATTGCCGCACCCGATGAATTGTGTAATTCGATCGCATCGAGGCTGGGCGGTTCGGTGTTCGTCAGGACTTCATTGATTACCAGACCTGACAGCGGCGCGCCGCCAGCGGAACCGGGCGATCCGCTAATCTCGGCACTTGGACGCCAATTCGAACCATCGCCGTAGTCGCCCGTCGTATCGACGATCTGCAACGAACTCCCGCGACCATCGGCCCGCTCGGTCCATCCGCCGTCGGTGTCGTCGTTGTACGAGAATTCGGCCACGGTCGAGTTCGTGGCGTCTTCGAGTTTTATGGCTTCACCGCCGTTGTTCAACGAGCCGTCGCTGAATTCGCCGGCGATGAGGGCATCAAGACCATTGCCGTAACGGGCGTTGAAGGCCGCCAGGTCCTTGACCACCAAAACATGGTCCCCAGGGGCCAGTGATGTGACATCGCTGTCCGTGAAGTCGAACTGGAAACCGCTCGTAAAGCGAACGCCGGTGAGATCTAGCGTTTCCGTGCTTGATATGTTGGTGAGTTCAGCATATTCGAAATCATCGTTGTCAACATCGGGAATGTCCTGCAACTCAGCCGCCGATGGCCTCATCGGGTTGTACATGATTTCGGTAATCCGCAGAAACTCCTGTGTGGGACTTGGGTCACCCGGGTAGGTGAACGTTGCGGACGTGGTGCCGTCCCGCCTCAGCAGATCGATTGTTTCACCAAAGTTCGACAGGTGACCACGATAACCACCTTGGACGAATAGCTGTTGGCCACCCGATGGTCCAGTTGCGCGTGCCCGAAATGCCTTGGCATCCGGTGTGACGTACAACGAACCACCCGCCGAGATGACAGTACCAGGTTGGAACGTCATTCTCACGCCGCCAACCAGTTCCCAGTTGGTAATATCAACGGCAAAGTCGTTGTTGTTGGTAAGCTGGATGTATTCTTCGTCTTGATTGCTGCT
>CBDUAB010000482.1:0-4364 GCA_965365045.1 uncultured Planctomycetales bacterium | reverse complement strand
TTCAATATCTTCATCAGGATCACCGCCAACTTTCAGCTGAAAACGTCGATAACCTTCCGTGCGGTATTCATTGATTCGCCAATCGCGCAACAGCATAAGGTCAACATCGGAAAACGGAGCCACATCGCGCCGGCCATAGCCGCCGTGCGGGACCAGGGCGAAATGCGAGGCCAAATCTCCGTCGCGGTCAAGATCTGCCAGTGCTGCGTCGTAGACGCTCAGAACGATTTGGTCGAGCGTGTCGGTCAGCTGAGAACAGACCTGGATACCAAGCGAACCGGCCAGATGTTGTCGCCGAAGTTTGACTCGATCGTCGGCGAGCCGCTGCCTGCTTTGGACAACAACATCGCGAAGCCGGGTACTCGTAACCATTTAGTATTCGGTCGTCGTCCTCGCCTACAAAGCGTCCTCGCCTACAAGGCGTCCTCGCCTACAAGGCGTCCTCACCCGTCTCGCCGGTTCGAATACGGAGGATGTCGGTCAGATCCGAGACAAAGATCTTGCCGTCGCCGATTTGGCCCGTTTGGGCCGAACGCATGATCGTATCGAGAACCGTCTGCAGTTGCTCTTGAGAGCAAACGACCTCAATCTTGACTTTCGGTACAAAATCAACCGCGTATTCGGTCCCGCGGTACATTTCCGTATGCCCTTTTTGGCGTCCAAAGCCACGCACTTCGGTGATCGTCATGCCGTGAACATCACTTTCCGTCAGTGCCGCTTTCACATCCTCAAGCTTAAAGTGTCGGATTATCGCTTCGATTTTCTTCATGATCGAGCTCCATTCGCAAGTTTGACGGCCATCAGTTAGTAACCGAAGACCACCGTCTTATGCCGCGTATTCTATCTTAACGTGTTTGTGCTGCTAAAAGATATATCCCTCTTCGCCGTGTTGAGATTGGTCGAGACCTTCGATTTCACCTTCTTGGCTGACCCGCAATCCCATGGTCACGTCGACGATCTTGAGGAGAATAAATGTTGCCACGAGCGCAAAAACCCACGTGACCGCCACGGCAACGATTTGACCAATCAAGACACTCTCTCCCAATCCCGCCTCGATCACTCCGAGTTTATTGCCGCCATCAATATCCCAACAAGCGCGGGTTGCAAAGACACCTGTCAGGATCGCTCCGAGCGTTCCGCCGACTCCGTGGACGCCAAATGCGTCTAGTGAGTCGTCATAGCCTAGCGCCCTCTTGAGGCTCGTGCAGGCAAAAAAGCAGACGATACCGGCGGCAGCTCCCATGATGAGCGCGGGCATGGGATTTACGAATCCTGCCGCGGGCGTGATGCAAACCAAACCGGCCACGGCGCCCGACGCGGCACCCAGCACACTCGGTTTGCCGCGCGTGATCCATTCCATCACGGCCCACATCACCGCCCCAGCGGCCGCCGAAAAGTGCGTAGTTGCAAATGCGCTGGACGCCAATCCGTCCGACGCAAGTTCACTACCGGCATTAAAGCCAAACCAACCGACCCACAGCATCGCCGCGCCTAGCGCCGTGTACGTCATATTGTGTGGTCGCATGTCCTCGCTGCCAAAACCGAGTCGCTTACCCAGTACCAATGCACAGACCAGTGCCGACACGCCGGAACTAATGTGTACGACCGTGCCGCCGGCAAAATCGAGTGCACCGCCGGCCCATCCACTACCGAATGCCAAAATTCCGCCGTCCCACACCCAATGGCACAACGGGCAATAGACGAACGTTCCCCAAAGAACCAAAAAAACGACCATCGAGCTGAACTTCATCCGTTCCGCGAAAGCGCCACAGATCAACGCCGGTGTGATGATGAAGAACATTCCTTGGAAGAGCATGTGGGTGAGACGCGGTATCTCGCCCTCCATCGGCGTAAACGGTGCACCCGTACCATCCTCACCGCCTGTTTCGTTCCATTCGCGTGATACATTGTCCATCAACAGGAACTCACCGTTGCCAATCCACTTGCCGTCGCCACCGAAGGCAAGCGAATACCCATAGAGTGCCCAGATCACAGTCATGATTCCCATCAGGAAAAAGCACTGCATCATCACGCCGAGAACGTTCTTACGGCGGACCAATCCACTGTAGAACATCGCCAGCCCCGGCGCCGTCATGAACAAGACGAGCACACACGACGTCAGCATCCAAGCGTTGTGTCCGGCCAGTGCAGCATCTTCAACCGCATCGGCGTAAACACTAGCCGGAGCAAGCAGGCTCAGGCCGAAACCTACCAGACACAGCCTTAAAGCCGTTTCTTTTCTCATCATCTTGCCCTCCTGAATTGTGCGTGCTTCTGTCGCATTCTTGAACGCGCGCAACATCATGGTGTGCGCCAGGGCGACCCCTGTAAATACGCGGCCATTGGGTGAAATTGGCCCGCCTCGCCAGCATCACAGCGACTCAAAGTAATCGCAGAGCGGCCAGTCGTAAAGGGGCTCGACACGGAGATGAACACGTTGGAGCTGGTGGTTTTCACGACACGCCTGGACGCGTCCAAGGCTGGTCAGCAACACCTTGTCCGGCGTTAACCACGCGGGCCAGTACAAATAGCAGGTCACCGAGTCGGTTGAGATACTCAACGACAAGGGGTGATATCTCCGCGTTTTGCCCACTCAGCGTCACGACGCGACGTTCGGCACGGCGACAAATGCAGCGGGCTAGATGCAGTGCCGAAGCCGCTTGGCTACCCGACGGCAGGATGAATTGGGTAAGCGGCGGAAGTGAGCCATCCAGCCGATCGATACTCGTCTCGAGCCGTTTGATCTTAACCTGATCAACAAACCGCGTCCCATGTTCGTCTGGCTGCGGCGTCGCCAATTCGGCGCCCAGAGAAAATAGCTCGTTTTGCACCGCCTGGAGAACCTGGTCGACCTCCATGGGCACTTCCCAAGTACGGACGATTCCCAGGGCAGCGTTCAGCTCATCAACGGTGCCGTAGGCCTCGATGCGGACATCGTCTTTGTTCACACGTCCGCCGCCGTACAGCCCGGTTTGTCCGTCGTCGCCTGTTCGCGTGTAAATACGCATGATGAATCCTCGCTATCGTGGGGTGCGGTTCGCTATTGGATAACTCGTGTGAATCAGCAGGTCCCGTATAATAAACGTCTTGTCCGAAAAAGACAGCGACAATTGGAACTAGAAAGCTATGTGAGTGAAAGCGCGAAGATGAGGCAACTGTATTCATACGGGGTCCTGATTGTACGAGGCGATCCCATCGAGTCTTTTCTGTTGATGCGTCACCGGACGCGATACGACGTTCCTAAGGGACATATCGACCCTGGGGAAACCCAAATCGAATGTGCGCTGCGGGAGCTGGAAGAAGAGACCGGCATAACGCCGGACGATATTGAGTTGGATACCGATTTTTGCTTTTCCTCGACGTACGAAGTACAGCCCAAGAAATTCAACTTTGAAACGTGCCAGAAAACGACCGCCATTTTCTTGGGTCGTCTGTTACACGACGTCGAGATCAAAGTGACTGAGCACGACGGTCACGAGTGGCGCAAGTGGGAGCCTCCACATTCGATTCAGCGGGAGATGATTGACCCGCTTTTGGTGAAACTGGAGGAGTATTTGAGCTCGAAATGAAAGTAAGCGTAACTGCGTTCAACAGCGATCAACTCAAAGCGAGAATGCTGTCATTCTGAGGGAGCCTTGGCGACCGAAGAATCTGCCAAGAAGCGTGCCGCCCTAACGAAGGGCGAAGTCAAATTGATTTCACACCGGTGGAATTCACCCCTGTGCTACTTCCAACGTTGGCTGGTAGATCGTATAGTCGCCAAGGCTCCTTCAGGATGACACAGACAGTGCATTCGTTTTCTGTTTGCGTGAACAAGCCATTTAAATCGACCGGTGGAAATATTTTTCTTCCCAAGCCGACTAACACGCGATAAAGGACTTTTTCTCCGAGGAGTCAGGACATGCGTTTTCGAAATTGGCTAGCCGCAGTCGTTATCGTCGTACCGGTCGTCGGATGTAATGGCGTTTTGGGCCCACCACCCATCGTCGGCAGTGGTGTCCCTATCGTGGAAGGTCGCGATTGCACGGGATTTGATGGCCTCCAGGTCTCACATGCGATAAAAGCGGAGGTGGAAGTGGAAGTGGGCGCGGACTTCGACGTCCGAGTATCGGGTGACGACAACATCGTGCCGCTCGTCGAAACCGATGTTTTGGATGAAGAACTTCGCGTTCGCCTGCGACCGAATACGCGAGTCAAATGCGCAACGCCTTTGGAAATAACAATTCGAATGCCGGCGTTACGTGATGTCGATGTGAGCGGCGCCAGTAGTGTCATAATTTCTGGTGACGTTGACATGCGATCCGTGGAGGCGTCTGGTGCCAGCAAAGTCGTCGCCGCGAACGTAACCGCCGGGGATTTGGACG
>CBDUAB010000481.1:0-4370 GCA_965365045.1 uncultured Planctomycetales bacterium | reverse complement strand
AAAACCTGACCGGCAAGCCGTGGATCGATATGAACTACGGTCCGTATCTGACCGCTTCACTGGAAGCCACTCCCGGCAACATCGCTTATAAAGGCATCGCTATTCGGCTAGACGCCGGCGCAGGTGGCATCTCGCGCGGCAATCAATTCGTGTTGTTCGACACCGATACTCTCCGCATGGCTGCTGGCTGGAGTGGTTCGTTCATCGACTGGCGCAACATCGTCTTTGATGGCTCGCATCAAACGCATCCCAAAGTTGCCGGATCGCTTGCGTTTGAGAACCGTGTCGGACCAGGTTGGGGAAATCCGCAGGATGGCCGGTTCACCGACGAGCGCCTGCGCGGTCATGACAAGCTGCCGTATGGGCCAGTCGCACGCGATTGGGCCAAGTGGCAAGGTCTCTACGTGCACGGCGATCGCGTGGTACTTTCTTATAAAGTGGGCGCGGCCACCATCCTCGAGTCGCCGAGTCGGGAATCGGCGGGTGAATTGGACGTTCCCGCGCGGACGCTCGAAATCGGTCCGCGTTCACACGAACTGGTATTGCAGGTCGCACACGCCGCGGACGGTGGTTTTGTGCTGCGCGACGGTTCTCCGCCGTTGGCAATAAGCGTGGGAAACAATCAAGAACAAAAGGTTACATCCACCGACGATGGACCATTCAGATTCAAAGGCTCGCATGTGGCTGACGTTGCCAAATCCGACCAATTCGATTTGACGTCAGCCGACTTTACAATCTATGCCAGATTGAAAACAGAACGCGGTGGCACGATTTTGGCCCAAGCGCCACGTCATGGCGCCGAATGGGCTCCCAATGGCAAGACGTTATTTATCCGTGGCGGCCGGTTGGGCTTTGACATCGGCTGGGTCGGCGCGGTCACGTCGAAGCGCAAGGTCAACGACGGCAATTGGCACGATGTCGCGTTGGTTTACGATCATAAAAGGGGCGATGCCCAGCTGGTAATTGATGGGAAAGCCGACAATGCCAAGTCGCTGAAACCCAAGGGCAAGGCTGACGAGCTCGTCATCCGGCTTGGCTACACGAGCCCGAATTTCCCCGAGCCCACGGCCTTTGTCGGCGAGTTGGCTGAAGTGCGATTTTACCAACAGAAGATCGATGCGACACAGCTTGTCAACGACCATCTTCCAAGTGACAACTTACGCGCCCATTGGCTCACAAACAGAAAACAGAACGGTGGTTTTGTTGATGAATCCGGCAACGGTCACAAAGCCGAACTAGTAAGTGTCGACGCCGCCCAGACACGACAGAGTGTCGGCAACACAGTCGTCGCCTTGCGCGGCGATACGCAGCAGGCGAAGTGGATAACTGAAGGTCACGATTTGCGCCTCGTGATTGCTCCGAGCGACGATGTTACGCGGCTTAAACTGCTTTACGGAGTTTGCGAGAATACCGACGATGACGTAAACGACTCGCTACTACCTTTCACCCGAGCCGCGACCGCCTCACCTCCGCCAGAGAAACTTGAACCGCTCACACACGGTGGACCTGCTGCTTGGCCGGAAGTGGTCCAAACCAATTCAAAAGTGTTCGGCGACGATGACGGAACTTACGTCGTGGAAACGATCACGACTCCGATGGAAAACCCATATCGCTCGTGGATGCGACTGGGCGGTTTTGACTTCTTTTCCGATCCCAGTCGCGCCGCCATCTGCACCTGGATGGGAGACTTGTGGATCGTCGATAACATCGATGGTGACGAATTCCGCTGGAAACGAATTGCCACGGGCATGTTTCAACCGCTCGGGGTGCGCGTCATCGACGATACGATCTACGTTTGTTGCCGTGATCAGATTACACGGCTTCAGGATCTAAACGATGACGGCACCATCGACTACTACGAGAACTTCAATAACGATCACCAAGTGACGGAACATTTCCACGAGTTTGCCATGGATTTGCAGACCGATGACGAGGGAAACTTCTACTATGCCAAAAGCGCACGGCACGCCAAAGACAGTCTCGTGCCACATCACGGTACGTTGATCAAAGTTAGTCCCGACGGAAAAAGCAGTGAGATTGTCTGCAACGGATTTCGAGCGGCCAATGGGGTGGGAATCGGACCAAACGGCGAGCTGGCCGCGAGCGATCAAGAAGGTCACTGGACGCCAGCCAATCGTATCAATCTAGTCAAAAAAGACGGGTTTTACGGAAACATGTATTCTTACCATCGTGGTCAGCGGCCCGCGGAATTCGATCCGCCCGTTTGTTGGTTGCCGCGCAATGTCGACCGTTCGCCAGCTGAACAGTTGTGGGTTACCAGCGATCGATGGGGGCCAATTCAAGGCAAAATGATCGCATTGTCTTACGGGACGGGCAAAGCTTTTTTGGTGAACTATGAACAGGCCGATGGGGTCTATCAGGGCGGAGCCATGCGGCTTCCGATCGCGACATTTCCGACCGGAATCATGCGGGGGCGGTTCCATCCTGGCGACGGTCAGTTATATGCGTGCGGTTTGTTCGGTTGGAGTTCTGATCGGACCCAGCCGGGAGGTTTTTATCGGATCCGCTACACCGGCATTCCATTTCACGTACCGGTTGGCCTAAAGGTCAAGGAAAAAGGAGTTGAAATTACGTTTTCGAATCCGCTGGACGAAGACGAAGCGGAGGATCCAGAGAACTACGCGGTCAAGCAGTGGAATTATCGCTGGACAGCCAATTACGGGTCGGATCATTATTCTGTCGCCCAGCCGAACCGCAAAGGCGAAGACGAAGTGTATGTAGAAGATGTCACGGTTTCCGACGATAAGAAAACGGTATTCATTGAACTCGAAGAAACACAGCCCGTAATGCAAATGGAGATTGCCTACACGATTGCTGCAGCCGACGGTACGGAAATCCGCCAAACGATCTACAATACGATTAACGTTGTCCCGTAGCGACTTATCGGAAGGGCGGAGAACATCCGACGTCTTTCCCAGTCGCGGGATGCGAGATATGGATTGCGGAATGCCGAATGTAAGATACGAAATGCAAGTTCTTTTCCACGTGGACAAATGAAAGGGCTATCAACTTCCCCCCACCGACCACGCGTCGGTGGCTTGCTGCCTGACCGCTACCGGGCAGCATGGAACCAAGAATCGGTCGAGCAGTTCGGTTTCCATTTGGGCGGTGCGTAACCGAGACCGAAATAGAACGCGGCCTCCATTTCGGCCTCGGCTACGTCGCCTCAATTGGTGAGCGTGATCCTCGGCCGATGTTGGCGTGTCGTTCGATGTAGCAGTCAGGCGTTTTCCCACCGACGCGGGGTCGGTGGAGGGAAGTTGATAGCCCTTACGATTGGACACCGCATCCCGCAACAGAAAACGGACGGGTTATTCTCGAACAGCTCCCTAGGCAAATCATGATCAGGACGAAACTTCTTGGCCAATTCGTCGCCCGGCGGCGACGATCCACAATCCTCACTCTGGGACTTTCGCTCGTTTGCGGTGTTGCCGCGGCCGCGCCCAAACCGTCTCAACTCGATACGCTTGAGCTGACGGACTCTTATGGAAAGCCTCATCAGCTCGCTGAGTACCGTACGGGCAACTGGACGGTTGTCACATTCCTCGGTACCGAATGTCCGCTCGTGCGTCTTTATGCTCGACGATTGTCCGATCTGGCGGACGAATTCTCCTCGCGCGGCGTGAGTTTTATTGGCGTGAACTCCAATTGCCAAGACTCGCTGACGGAGATTAGCGCTTATCGACGTCGGTATGGCCTGACCATTCCTTTGCTCAAAGACGTCGGCCATCATTTGGCCAATGCTCTCGGTGCCGAACGAACACCCCAAGTGTTTGTTTTGGACCGTGATAACAATATCCGCTATCAAGGCCGCATCGACGATCAGTATGGTGTTGGCTTCAGTCGCGAAAAGCCCACCCGTCAGGACTTACGGCTGGCCTTGGATGCATTGACTAGTGGTCGACCGGTTGAAGTACCCCGCACGGAAGCGGCCGGCTGCCATATTGGGCGCTTACCGAATCCATCCGACGATGCGACCGTTACGTATAGCGATCAGATCGCCCGTATCTTTCAAAAACATTGCGTTGAATGCCATCGTGACGGGCAAATAGCTCCGTTTGCGCTGACCGACTACGACGAGGCAGTGGGATGGGCCGAGACGATTGCCGAAGTCATTCGCGATCAGCGCATGCCACCTTGGCACGCGAACATGGCGCACGGCGACTTTAAGAACGCGCGGCTCATGTCCGACGCGGAAAAAGAACTTGTATACGAGTGGGTCGACAGTGGGGCGCCCGCAGGTAACGCCGCGAACCTTCCCGAGCCAGAAACCTACGTTTCCGGATGGCGGCTACCGAAAGATCCGGACCTGGTTCTGGAAATGCGGTCCAGGCCATTTCCCATCCCGG
>CBDUAB010000480.1:0-4372 GCA_965365045.1 uncultured Planctomycetales bacterium | reverse complement strand
CTCACTCATCAGAATCGAATCATGGAAAACCATCTACAGGATACCAAAGCCTGACAACGAGTTCATCCGGCGTGAAAGCGAATTCAACATGTTTTCGGCGAGAATTTAGCACGTGCGTCGCGACGAAAACTCCATGTGGACACACATTTTGTGGATGTTTGGCCTATCCGATCCTCCTCCTTAGATTAGTGGGACAGCGCCGCATCGAGGCACGACGTGTGCCGTAACTTGTTACTTCGTAAGGTCAAATGTCATCCTGAGGGAGCGACAGCGACGGACGGATCTTCAAAACACGCCAGCACTGCCATCACGAGTTAACCCGCCCACGCGATTCAAACGTTTCTGGTAGATCCTTCGGTCGCTGTCGCTCCCTCAGGATGACACAAAGGGGCGATGCCCAGTTAGGACCCAGTTTCCCGCAAAGCTTAGTTCAATTGGCCTTTAATCGTCCGCTGGGTCACTTCCCAAACCGCTTCCAAGTGCTCGACATATTCCTGCGCCGATATCAACCCAGCGCCGGTTCCGGCCATCTCAAACAACCAACCGCGCTCGTATTTGTCCACGTTGATCCAGGAAGGATCGGAAAAGAGCGCTTCGTTAAAACGCAACAGATTACCGGCCATCGGCGCAAACAGGTCACTCTCGGCCTTCTTGCTCTCGATGGCGCCAATCTCCTGTCTTTCCGCCAACGACACGCCGTCAGTCCCTTCTTTGCCTGGCTCCACTGTCCAATCCAAGAAATATACATCCTGCAGCAGGCGGACCGCGTAGGCGGTGAAACCAAACCGATAGACATCACCCTGTCGCTTGGCCCACATGTGGTTGCGAGCATACTGGCGATCGGTGGGGAATTCCGCGGAGAATTCGCCCATCATGAACACCAGGTCGCTCATGTGTAGCGAACTCCCTGGTGCTCTGCCTCAAAGAACGCCGGCAAAAGGCCGTCGACACGCAGCATGCCCTCACGGGTTAGTTCGATGCGATCATTGCCGATCGTCAGCCAACCCTCGTCGGCATAGCTGCGCCATTCAGCATGCCAACGATCGACGATGTCAACACCGAATTTGTCGCGAAAGTATTCCGCGTCGAGGTATCCTTTTTTTAGTTGCAAGATCATTTCACGCACGAGCGCCTGATGTGGTGTGACCCGCAATCCCCGGGACAGTGGCAATCGTCCCTCGTCAAGCGCGCCAATGTAATCGGTCCACTCAGGATGGTTTTGATAATGCACGCCGGAGATGTGTCCAAAGCTGGCGACGCCTGTGGCCAACAAATCGGATCCCCGCCAGAGATTGTCACGATAGCTAAAGTTTACCATCGCGGCATCCTTGACCACCGTGTAGGCGCTCGAAATGTGATAACCGACCGCAAGAAACTCATCAAACGCGTAACTGACCCAGTCGCGTTTTAACTGCCAGTCCGCTACCGGCGTCTCGATTTTGTTGCCCAGGATGTCTTGAGAATAGACCGTGTTGTAGGGCAGCTCCATTTGGTAAATCGTGACGCTTTCGGGAGACATCTCGACGGTACGGCGGACGCAATCGCGCCAGTTGTCCCAGGTTTCGCCCACCATACCGGCGATCAAATCGATGTTGACGTTCGGAAAGCCAGCTTTGGCGATCCACTGCCAGGCACGCATGATTTCGGGTGACTCGTGCGCTCGCCCGTTTTCGCTAAGGATTTTGTCATTGAAATTCTCGACACCCAAGCTGAGCCGTGTCACACCAATATCGCGAAGAGTTTGGATCTTTGCCTCGGACAGCGTGCCTGGTTCACATTCAAAAGTGACTTCCTCCGCCAAGTCCCAATCGATGTTGGCGCGCAACCGATCGACTAGCCGATTCAACTGTCGTGAACTCAAGAACGACGGCGTGCCACCGCCAAAATAGACAAACCGAAACGGCCGCTCGCCCATGCCCGGCAAATCGCTAACCAACTCAATCTCGCACGATAGCCCCGCCAAATAAGTTTCGATCTGATCCGCGTTCTTATCCGTGTAAACGCGGAAATAGCAGAATTTGCAACGTTTTCGACAGAACGGTATGTGCAGATACAAACCAAGCGGCACATCGGCCGGGGCCGATTGCATGGCTGTCTCGACAGCCGGTAGCTCATCCACCGTCCATTGCGAAAATGGAGGGTAGTTGGAGATGAAATAGTTACCAACTTCGGTTTTGGTAGAGTTAGTCATTGGTCTTTAGCCTCTTACCGAAACAATAAACGACGCCGTCATCGCTGGCAATCAGCAACCGACCCGCGGCGATTGCCGGCGCGGCTGAAAGCCGTCCGCCAGTTTCGTATTCCCAAACCTTCTTGCCCGTTTCGAGTTCGAGGCAATACAATCTCCCGTCGGCCGACCCGACGTACACACGTTGACCCGCGATGACTGGCGACGAGTCGACGTTGCGTCGAGTCACGAACTCCCAACGCGTGTCACCTGTTTCCGCATCGAGGGCATAGACGCGTTTGCTGCGGCCGCCGACCACGACAAACTTACCCGAGACGGCGGCCGAGCTGCGAAAAGCTAGACTACTCGAATCGTCTTGAAACCGCCAAGCAACTTTGGCGGTGCGCCAGTTAATTGCGTAAAAAGTGCCACTTTCGGTGCCAAAGTAAACAAAATCGCCGTCCGCAGCCGGCGTCACCATGGTCGGACCATCAATCTCGACATCCCCGGCTGATTCTCCCTTCTCGACATCAATCACATGTAGTCGCGAATCGCAACCTGCCACGAAAGCGCGGTTTTCAATCAGCGAAGGCATGCAGCGGATCTGGTCTTCGATCGTGTACTTCCAAACCAATTCGCCCGTTTCGGCGTTCAAGCAATACAGCGAGGCGTCTTGAGAACCAAATAGCACGTTGTCTTGGTAGAAGTTCGCACTCGAATTGATTTCCGCTTCGGCAGTGAATTTCCATTTCACGTCGCCTTTATCCGTGCCGAGACAGTAGAACACGCCATCATAATCGCCCAGATAGAGGCGGTCGCCATGTACGGCGGGCGATGTACCGAAGCCCAACTCGGATTGCTTGGATTGCCATAATAATTTGCCTGTCTCGAGATCAAGCGCAAACAACGATCCGTCCAAATCGCCGATATAGGCGACGCCGTTGGCAATGGCCGCCGTGCCTTCAAATGCGCCGTTCTCGACACGGTACTTCCACAACAAATCAAGCTCGTCAGGTAATTCGCTGATTGCCACACCGCGCGATTGTGGATCACCGCGAAACATGGGCCAAGTATTCGCGTCAACGACAACTGAGGATGTGGGACTTTTGGCGGTCGATGCGCCGTCAGCACCGAATCCATAATTGTGAGCGCCTATTGCCGCGAAAGCGCCACTGGCAACTAGCGAGCGGACAAAGGTGCGACGAGTAATGAAAGTTTGCAGGACATCGAGTTTAAAGTCTCTGGCGTGAATCATTTTTTGTGGCCGAAAGGTGAAAGAAGAAACGAATTGACTGGCTGGACAGTGCCACTTTGTGTCATCCTGAGAGAGCCTCAGCGACCGAAGGATCTGCCAGAAACGTCTGAACAGCGTCGCGGATTTAACCTGTAATGGCCATTCTGGCGCGATTGGTAGATGTCTTCAGTCGCTGAGGCTCCTTCAGGATGACAGTTGTGCTTTCGGAGTAACAAGTTACGGTAACTAAAATCTAATACGCTTGTTCGTATAATTCTAGCAGCGACTCAGTCGAAATGGGACGCGGGTTGAAGCGGCCGGTCCATTGTTCGGCAGCTTCGGCGGCCATTTTCGGCAAGACATCCCGCTCGACATGGCACTGTGACAGACATGTTGGCAGGCCGGCACGCTCAACTAAGCTGGTCAAAAACTCCGCCAGACCATCGGCACCCGTTCGTGGCGCGGGAGCACCGTGGGCACAAGCGGCCAGCTCCAACAAATCTACGTAGCTGTCGTTCACGACCGGCGCGTTGTATCGTACCACGTATGGCAACATGAGGCCGACAGCTTGCCCATGCACGACTCCAAAATTGGCTGTCACTGGATTGGCCAAAGCGTGCGTCGCACCCAACATAGAGTTTTCAATCGCCAGGCCAGCAAAACAGGCGCCCAGCTGCATTCCGCTGCGCGCGGTGAGGTCGGATGGCTGCTCGAGCACGCGTTCGAAGTTTCCAGCCAGCAGTCGCCACGCTTCGCGACTGAACGCCATTGAAGCCGGATTGCGTTTCGTTGTTACAAACGTTTCCACGGCATGGGTAATCGCATCAATGCCCGTTAGCGCAGTAATGCTATCCGGTTGAGTCACCGTTAATCGCGGATCGAGAATCGCCGTACGAAACGAAGCCTTCTTGTCGCCACAAGCCATTTTCACGTGTGTCACGGCATCGGAGATCAAGGCAAACGACTGCGAT
>CBDUAB010000479.1:0-4381 GCA_965365045.1 uncultured Planctomycetales bacterium | reverse complement strand
GCGTGGTCGTCGGTGCCTCGAGCCGAGAGGCACCTGAGAGGACGTCGCGATCGGGTCGGCGCGAATCTCAATTCGATTTTGGTTCTTGCCGGATTACGGAACTAACAGCTTAACAAATCAATAGCGGCGCAACGGTTCTCTCAAGTTCGGAGTCACGCTCGGCTCGCGTGACCCACTAATTCTTCCTACTTGCAACTCAACGTCAATCGGTTTTCGGTGCTTCGCGATCCAACTGTGGTTGGTGGCCGGCTTGAATCGCTTTGATTTGACCGGCAACTTGGCGGACCGACTCGGCGTCGTTATGTAGCGCGACATCGATGGTGAACTTTCGTGTTTGGCCGGGTGCGAGCGTGGGCAAGCGACCTGACTTGCGTTCGACGCTGCGATTGTACGGGAAACAAGTGCCCGGTTCGATTCCCGTTACATAGCCGTTCTTCTCAGTGAGCGTGTTTTTCCACAATGTTAAGTAGGGCAATTCGGCGACTGCGTACGCCATCGACACTCCTTTATTGCCAGCCGCATTACGGAGCATGAGCCGCGTCTTGCCCTCCCCATCGGCCAACGGATACAAGCAATAGACCTGCTCGATGAATCCCGGAGTTGGTCCGGCATATTCGGTGTAAGTGTCCACGCTCTTGGCCGCGTGGGCGTTCATCGGCATAACGCGCTTAACTGGCGCAAGGAATTGTGCATCCTCCTCGAGCAGCGGCGGACCATGATTCGCATGATAAATGATCTCGAACTCTTGCTCCGAGGCGGCGCGATTTGTTATTTCATCATGAATTTGAAATGACGTGCTACCCGGGGTTGTCGAAACCTCGGTCCACAACTCAAGCTGCGGGCCGTAGAAAAGCCGCTCGTCCACGCGACCCCGGATCCGAATTCGATATGGCGGCTTGTCGTCCACGATAACTTCGACTTGAGACGCCGGAATGTTGCCGATCTTGCCATGTAACGTCAGGTCCATCTTTGCTTCGTCGCCGACGTTGTTGATGAAGGTGTCCGTGCCGGGATGGCCCGCGAACTCCAAACCGCAGCGGACCATCCATTCGTTGAATCCCTCCAGCCAACCCAGGCCACCACGGCTTTCCAGATTAATAAAGCGTGGGTGTACGATTTCTTTGACCGGTGATTGCCAGCCAAGACGCAGATCACCGGCCACAACTTCGTAGATGCTCATGCCGCGCGTGGGGATCACCGTAAAACGCAGCTTGCCATTGTTGACGGTAATGACATCCACGCCCTCTTGTTTGCCGCCACGAAGAACTTCCTTCTTTACCCACCAAGCTGCGCCGGTTGTGGCGTCACGGCCGTCTTCGACCCATTCGGATACGTAGACGTTCTCAGCCGAGTTGGTGAGGACTTTTCTGAGCGGCTCTCCCCATGCACGCGGTGCGAAAGTGACTAATAAGAGCAGCAAACAACCAATGCACCGAGCGAACATGGTGAATCTCCTTGGGACAAAACGGAATCAGCGACGAATTTGTTTTCTCCAAAGTACCACTTTGATTTGTGCAAAAATACACCCTAACGCGTCTCGAACAAACGCCAGCGGCGACGCTTTATGGTGTCGATGAGGACGGCGGCCAAGATCAGGGCGCCCATGACGACTCCCTGAGTGTAGCTTTCAATATTCATCAGGTTCATGCCGTTGCGAATGACACCAATGATTAAAGCGCCGATTAGCGTACTCAGGATTTTGCCTTCGCCACCTGCCAGGCTGGTACCGCCGACAACCACCGCGGCAATGACGTACAGCTCGTACATATTGCCATAGAGCGGCGAACCGCTTCCCAACCGCGACGCTTCGATAACTCCGCCCAATCCAGCCAATCCGCCGCACACGGCATAAACAAACAGCAGCACACGATTCACAGGCACACCTGATAACCGGGCCGCTTCGGCATTGCCGCCAACCGCGTAGATGTAACGTCCAAGCGTCGTTTGCGTCATCAAAATGTGGGCAATGAGATACAGCACGACCATCAACACGACAGCATTTGGCACACCGAGCGGCGAACCATTTGCCAACCAAGCGAATTCCGCGGCTGGAATCTCGTAGACCGATTGCCCTTCGGATATGATCTGTGCGCTGCCGCGTGCCACCGACATCATGGCCAAAGTCACGACGAATGGCTTGATGCCAAACCACGTCACAAACAATCCCGTAAGAATACCCACGACCGTGCAAGCGGCAATGCCACACAACGCGCCAACGACCATGCCGCCGACGCTGGCATTTGGTCCGCCATAGTAGTCACGCATCACCAACGCTGTCACGACGGCGGACAGCGCGACCAGACTACCGACGGACAAATCGATCCCGGCGGTAATGATCACCATCGTCATGCCAATGGCGATGATTGCGAAGACCGATGACTGCCCCGCGACATTGGCGAGGTTTTGTGCCTTGAGAAAGTTGGGAAAACGATACCCGCGGGGCATTATGACTTGGGGGTCGCCGAGAGCTGGAAAGTCAGTGGCGATGTTGCTCATCAGAGACCAATTGGCAACTGTTTCGTTGCATGCTATGACGTCGAGCGATGTACCCGCCGACGAGAGCTTGTCCAGCGCTTCGCGGACCGTGGGCGGATCGGCGTTTATGCTGTCGACCACGACGGCGCCGGCCGCTTGTAATTCGTCACGCAGCGCGGCTGTGAATGCTTTGTCTTGCGCGGAATCACTGGCTATGGCGAGAACACGTTTCCTTGCGCCCAATTCGTCAATCAGCTGTCTTGCCAGAATCTGGCCACCATCTGTTCCCGTTGGGTATTGTGTGCTGACGGTCACAAGGCTGAAGAAAACACAGAGTAACAGCAGCACGAACACCATGCCGTAATCGGAGGCAAATCGTCTCAATGTATCTTTCATGGCAATCAGGCTACGGCCAATTCTAATACTTGTTCCTGTGTCGTGTTTCTTGGATCGGTGATCTCACCCGTAACGCGCCCGTCGTGCATGACCAAGATCCGGTCAGCCATGCCAAGTACTTCCGGCAATTCGGAACTGACCATGATGATCACCTTGCCTTCCGCGACTAGATCGTTCATTAACTGATATATTTCCAGCTTGGCGCCGACATCGATTCCTCGTGTCGGCTCGTCAAAGATGATGACCTCGCAGTTCCGCTGCAGCCATTTTGCCAAGACAAGCTTTTGCTGATTGCCTCCCGAAAGCGTTTGGGCTTGTTGTTCGGGATGGGCAATCTTGATGCGAATTCTCTTGATGAATCGTGCCAACGCCGTCCGTTCTTCGCGACGTCGTACAAATCCCATTCGCGACCACAACGGTAAGTTAGGCAAGCCAAAGTTCTCACGCGCCGAATGGATTAGCACTAAACCTTGCGATTTGCGATCTTCCGTCAGCAAGGCGACCCCCGCGCGTACGGCGTCACGCGGCGTGCGCACATTGATCGGCAATCCGTCGAGCGCAACGGTACCCGTATCGGGTCGATCGGCACCAAACAGCAAACGCACCAATTCCGTGCGTCCGGCCCCTACCAAACCGGTCACGGCCAATACTTCACCGGCGTGGGCGTTGAACGAAACGTCTTTGACAGCGTTTCCCCGCGACATGTTTGTCACCCTTAACCGTGGTGCGCCAATGGCCACATTCCTCGCTGGGAATTCGTGTTCGAGCTTGCGGCCTACCATCCATTCAATCAGTTTGTCACGATCAATCTCGTTTACCGCACAAGTCCCCACGTGCTGGCCATCGCGCAACACAGTGACGCGATCCGCGATTTCAAAGATCTCTTCCAGCCGATGGCTGATGTAGATGATTCCCAAGCCTTGCGATTGCAGTTCACGAATCACACCAAAAAGGCCGGCGACTTCTTGTAGTGTCAAGGTGGCACTGGGTTCATCCATCACCAGTATGCGGGCGTCAACGGAAAGTGCCTTGGCGATTTCCACGACCTGTTGATGCGCGACGGTAAGCGATTTACACGGTGCGTCTGGATCCACGGAAACGCCGATCCGGTCAAAAATATGCCTGGCCTCTCGACGTTCCGCCCCGTGTCGGACAAAACCTCCGCGCGAGCGTTCCTGTCCCAAGAATATGTTTTCGCGCGCGGAAAGCGTTGGCACGAGATTGAACTCTTGATAAATCACCGCGATGCCGGCATTGATGGCGTCCGACGGGGAATGGATCGATGTCGGGCGCCCCGTGATTTCGATCGTTCCCTCGTCGAGTGGCTGTGCACCGCCAAGGATTTTGATCAAGGTGCTCTTGCCCGCACCGTTCTCGCCCAGCAACGCCAAAACCTCACCTGCTTTGACTTCCAAATCGACGTTATCGAGCGCCTTCACTCCTGGAAATGATTTGGAGATTCCCCGCATGCGAAGTAACGGACGGTCGACCATGTTATAAATTGGCCCGC
>CBDUAB010000478.1:0-4383 GCA_965365045.1 uncultured Planctomycetales bacterium | reverse complement strand
GGCAGTTCCCGGCAATCTCGCTGGCCGCCAAAGAATATCTTGTAGTCTTTGCGACCGGTAAGGATCGGATCAATCCCGTTGCCCCGCTGCACACGAATTTCCAACTCGACGCGGACGGGGAATACCTGGCGTTGGTCGACCCGGATGGTATTACGGTCGCCGCTGCCTTCGCGCCACAATTTCCCACACAAGAACCGGACATATCATTCGGAGTCGCTCAGGAAAGCATTGAGATCGTACCTGTCGGCATCGGCGCGGACGCGACGATCTTGATTCCCACGGTGGAAAACGGTGGCGACACACTGGGGACGTCCTGGACGAACGTGGATTTCGACGATGCGAGCTGGCGCCAAGGTAACAACGGTATTGGGTATGACAGATCGATAGGGTTTGAAGATCACATTGCCACGGATGTCGAAGTCCAGATGTATTCCGTGAACGCAACCGCCTTCGTCCGCATTCCTTTCACGATCACGGACCCACAAGTTATCTTTTCATTGCAATTGCGGATGAAATACGACGATGGCTATGTCGCATATATCAACGATGTCGAAGTAGCGCGGCGCAACGCCGTCGACCCAATCAGTTGGGACTCAAGAGCACTCACGACGCATCGTGACAACCTCGCTGTATTGTTCGAGGACGTCGATGTTACCGACTTTAAGGGACAATTGCGTGAGGGCAACAACCTACTTGCCATTCACGCACTGAATAGCAGTCCCAACAGTAACGACTTTCTGGCGGTAGCGGAACTGCGTGGTTTTGTCCCCGCGGCGATCGAATCAGACGTGCCGGGATACATTGAGCAGCCGACGCCAGCAACCCCCAACGGACTTCAGGTCTTTTCTGGTGTCGTGCAGAATGTCAACGCCAGCATTGAGCGCGGCTTTTATGAAGAGACATTCGAAGTCGTTTTGAGCACAACCACATTGGGGTCAACGATCGCGTATACGACCGATGGCAGTCGCCCGTCATTGACTAACGGTGTGCAGGTCCCACCACCGGATGCCGGCCAGGCAACCGCGACGACCTTGACGGTGTCAGGAACATCGACCCTTCGAGTCGGGGCTTTCAAGGATGGATTCATTCCCAGCAAAATCGCGACCCACACCTACGTTTTCCCTGCCGATGTGGTTACGCAAGACTTTCAGGCGACGCTTGACGCAGGTTTCGCGGACGTCTGGGGGCGTGTCGAACCCGATTATGGACTCGACCCTGACGTGGTCGGCCCCAATGATCTTTTCGAAGGCGAATTCGCCGATCAAATCATCGATTCGTTAACGGCCGTTCCGAGCGTTTCGATCGTGATGGACATGGACGACTTGTTTGGTCCCGAAGGCATCTACACCAACTCGCTGCGCAGCGGTTTCGACTGGGAACGGCCCACCTCCGTGGAGTTCATTGATCCGGATGGAACAACAGATTTTCAGGCCGATGCAGGTGTCCGTATTCAAGGCGACAATGTTAGAAACTTTAGCAATTCGAAAAAGCAGTCGTTCCGTTTGGAATTCCGTGGTCGCTACGGTCCCACCAAGTTACAGTTCCCATTATTTGGCGAAGAGGCCACGGACAGCTTCGACACGATAATTCTGCGTGGCCAGTACAACGACGGCTGGGTCCACTCACCGTCCAGAACCCAGTACATCCGCGACCAATGGGCGCGATCAACTCTTTTGGACATGGGGCGCCCCAACGTTCACGGCCGATTCATGCATGTTTACCTGAATGGATTCTATTGGGGACTTTACAATGTCGTCGAACGTCCAAACGCCTCGTTTTCTTCGGACTACTTCGGAGGTGACAAAGACGATTGGGACACGCTGAATACAGGACAAGTCCGTGACGGTACGAACGACGCCTTCATAGAGCTGCGCGCGGTGTCCCGTGACGTGGACAACCCAATCCAAGATGAGAGCAATGCGGCCTTTCTACGGCTGCTGGGCAAGAACCCCGATGGCGGTGAGAATCCTGAGTTCGAAACTTTGCTCGACGTGGAAAACTACATTGATTACCTGATCGTCAATTTCTACGGCGGCAATGTTGATTGGCCGCACCGAAATTACTACGTGGGTCGACAGCGCGGTCCCGAAAGCACGGGGTTTAAATACTATGCTTGGGACACCGAGAAGATCCTGGACCACGGAGAAGGTGCGAGCCTCACGACGAATCGGACCGGCGTAGGCGACGGCGTCGCTTTGGCGTACCGATACTTGCGAACGAACGACGAATTTCGACTCATGTTCGCCGATCACATCCATCGTCATTTCTTTAACGGCGGCGCGCTCTACGTCGACCCGGACAGCTCCGCTTGGGATCCGCGGCAACCCGATCGAAACGTTCCCGCGGCAAGATACCACGAGTTGGCCGAACAAGTGGAACTACCGCTGGTCGGCGAATCGGCGCGATGGGGAGACACGAAATCCGGCGACGACGGGCACATCTACACGTTGATCGACTGGCGGGCCAAGCGCGACGATCTGTTCGCCAACTTCTTTCCGCGGCGGTCAGCCATTGTGATGGATCAGTTTGTCGCGGCTGGACTCTACCCGGAATTGACGGCGCCTGTTTTCGATCAGCATGGCGGGGAAGTCGCGGCGGGATTCAGATTGTCGGTCGACGCGCCAGGCGAAGTCTATTACACACTCGACGGTAGCGACCCGCGGCAAAGTGCTCTCACCGAAGGAGTCGCGAGTTCGGGAATCTCTCCGACCGCTACGTTGTACGCCGGTCCGATTCCGCTGGCAGGAACGGTGACCGTCAAGTCACGTACGTTCTCCGCGGGCCAGTGGAGCGCACTGAACGAAGCAACTTTTGTTGTTGGAACCGGCGCGCCCATTGTCGTTACCGAGATCAATTACAACCCATACGATCCGACGGCAGTTGAGCTGGAGACCGACGCAGGTTTGGACAATGACGACTTTGAATTCATCGAGGTGCGGAATGTCAGCGCGGCAACCGTTGATCTGGCGAATTATCGTTTCACGGACGGAATTGAATTCACTTTTCCAAGCTACCAGCTAGCGCCTGGAGAATTCGGCGTGATTGTCAAAGACCAAGGGGCATTCGCCTTGCGCTATGGCAATGACATTAATCCAATCGGTGAATTTGACGGCGGCAGATTGTCCAATAATGGAGAACAGGTGCACTTGGTCAATTCGCTGGATACGATGGTCTTGGCAATCGAGTATCGTGACAGTGATCCATGGCCGGACCGGGCCGATGGAGCCGGTGGTACGTTGGAGCTGATCGACGTCGCCACCGAACTGGGGCAACAGAGCAAGCATTACTCCTGGCGTGGAAGCACCGATTTTGGCGGCTCGCCCGGCAGATCGGGAAGTAGTCCGCTGGGTGTGGTGATCAATGAAGTGATTACCAACACGGATGAATTGCCCGGTCGATTCGATGCCATTGAACTACTGAACACGACGGCTCAGACGATCGATATCAGCGGTTGGTACCTGAGCGATGCGGCCAGTGAATTGCAGAAGTTCAAGGTCCCGGACGGCACGCGATTGGGACCGGGAGAATACTTAGTCTTTGACGAGAACCATTTCAATCCTCATCCAGAAAATCCAGGAGAAGATGACTTTGCGTTGAGCGGCGTTGATGGTGACGATGTGTGGCTGGTAGTTCCTGATGAAGGAAACGGCATTCGATCATTCGTGGATGATGTACACTTCGGCGCGCTCGCCGTTGGCGAGTCCTGGGGGCGTATTCCCAATTCGGACGAAGCGGCCGACGCGAACGATCGATCGGCGCCACTGGGACGCGTCACTTTGGGGGCTGCCAACAGCCTGCCCCGCGTAGGCCCCTTAGTGATAAGTGAAATCAACTACCAACCCGGGGATCCCTCGCCGGAGGCATTTGCCATCGATCCGAATTTGGTCGCGGACGACTTGGAATTTCTCGAGATTCACAATCCAACCCGATCGACGATGGAACTCACCAATTGGCGCGTTCGCGGTGGCATCGATTTTGACTTTGATCCTGGCGCGAACATCGGCGCGGGCGCGACGTTGATCATTCTCTCATTCAATCCAAGCAATCCTGAGAATGCCGCCCGTTTGGACGCATTCCGCGTACATTACGGTCTGGACAATAACGTTACGCTGCTCGGTGGGTACCGCGGGCAACTTAATAACACCGGCGAACGTGTACAGTTGCAACGCGGCGCGCGTTTGATCCCGTCACAACCGGCGGTCGTATCGCATTTGTACGAGGACGAAATAACCTATGACAATGTGGCGCCCTGGGGTTCGAGCGCGGCCGGTGGAGGCGATTCGCTGGGCAGAATTGCGCCCGTTTTCTTTGGAAACTTTGGCCAGACTTGGTCAGCCGGACTACCCACGCCAGGGTCGGTGGATTTCTCTGGCAACACGCTTG
>CBDUAB010000477.1:0-4384 GCA_965365045.1 uncultured Planctomycetales bacterium | reverse complement strand
GTGCAAACGGATGTTGCGTCGCTCGCTCGGCCGATCTTGGAAGAATCCGACGTAGTCTGGTTGTGATCAGCGCTCCACCGAGACAAGCTCAGGCGGTGGCGAAGTTTTTGCAATATGACAATCACTTAGTATAATTGTGTTTTCTCGTGATTCGAACAAGGTCATATCGGAGCCAGCAGATGCACACCGATCGCTCGACGGCTGATGTTTCGCGTATCGAACGACCGCTATCCCTCGTTGCTCAGGTCGAAAAGACGTTGCGCATTGCCGTCAGCGAATCCGCCTTTCCTGGCGGCCGCCTGCCCACTGCGGTGGAATTGGCCGAACAGTTTGGCGTCAGTCGCGAGACCGTCCGTCTCGCGTTAGAGACGTTGCAACGTGACGGCCTTCTTACTAAGCGCCGACGCCGCGGCACGTTCATCAACCCACCTAGTGTCCCCTCCAAATTGACCGTGGCAGCTCCGCCCACGTTTGGCTACTTGCAAGCGGATTATGAAAACGAGCAACAGGACCCCGAGGTTGTCACTCGTTCGTTCAGTAGTATCATGCTCGAGGGCGCGCTCGTGGAAGCCGGTCGAAACGGCTATAGTTTAATCGTCCGCAGCGCTAAGCCCGCACAACTACGTGAAGCATTCGAGCAGCTACGCGCCGTCGGCCAGCTAAGTGGCATCATCTTTGCATCCATCGCGGAGGAGAAGTTTCTGAAACGGCTTAGCGGCCTCAATATTCCAGCGGTTCTTTTGGATCACGATTTGAATCTGCCCAAGGTTAGTTCGATACGGGGAGATTCGATGCAGAACGCGCAACTTGCTGTCCAGCATCTAGCTGAGCTTGGTCACCGGCGAATCGCGTGTGCGCAGTGGGAACAGGGCGATCTCAACCCGTGGTTTTCTCGCGGGTATCGCGAGGCGATGCGCCAGGCTAGTTTGAGACGGCGTCAAACCTGGGAGTTATCGGTCAAGCTAAATAGCACGGGTGCCGTGGAAGCGGTGGATCAACTCATGGGAATGTCTCCCAGGCCAACGGCGATCCTCTGTTTCAACAACACATTCGCCAGCTACTTAATCGACGCCGCCGCACGGCGAGGCCTCGCGGTTCCAGACGATTTGAGTGTTATCGGGGCGGGTGGTGAGCGTGTAGTCGGACTAACCTGCAACCAGCTTGACTGGAATAAGCTGGGGAGCGAAGCGGCACGAATCCTCCAACAATCCATTGCTGCTGGTGACGAATATCAGCCTGAACACTGTCTCATGCAGTACCAACTGGAACCCGGTCGCACCACCGGGCCACCAGTTTCAGCCGCCAGCGATTCAAGACGCAAAGCGAAATAAGTCGCCCGATTTACACAAAAACAACCGACTGGTGAAACACTTTTAATCATAAATAAGCTACGGCGTTGGGTTAAGATTGCGGCAATCGAGGACGTTCGCTCACGCCTCGCAGAATGGACAGGTCATGCCCGCCCGAACAACAACCATCCGTCGTCGCCTCAACATCGCTTTCGAACCGCTTGAGTCGCGCATCGTGCTCAGTGGTACGCCATTCATCACTGAGTTCATGGCGATTAATGATCGAACGTTGGCGGATGAGGATGGTGACTTCTCTGATTGGATCGAAGTACACAATCCAGATGCCGAAGAATTGAGTGTCGATGGATGGTTTTTGACGGACGACGCTCAGACGCTCAACAAGTGGCGACTGCCGGCAGTCACTCTTGCGCCGAATGAGTACCTCGTTGTTTTCGCATCGAGTAAGGACCGTGTCGCCCCGGAGTCAGAGCTGCACACCAATTTCAAATTATCTGGTGGCGGCGAGTTCTTGGCATTGGTCCAGCCCAACGGTACGATCGTCAGTCAGCATTTTGCGCCCGTATACCCTCAGCAGTTGGCCGACGTTTCCTATGGGCTAGCGGACGATCTGACAACGGAAGTCTTCTACGAATTTCCCACACCCGGCGCGGCGAATATCGAAGGCGTAATGGGCGTTGTTGCCGACCCAATCTTCAGCGTCAAACGGGGCTTTTATGATACACCCGTGGACGTCGAGATTACGACCGCCACGCCGGAAGCGGAGATTCGTTATACGCTCGACGGTAGTTCCCCGACCGCGACGACCGGCACGGTGTACACGGGTCCGATTCACGTCAGCTCGACATCGACGCTGCGCGCCGCGGCCTTCAAGTCGGCGCATCTGGACAGTGCGGCAGCTACTCACACCTATTTGTTTCTGGAAAACGTGCTGACTCAGACAAAACCGGCAGGCTACCCAGAACTGATCGCTGGCGATTACGATGTTCTGCCTGCCGTGGTCGACACCCATCGGGACACGATCCTCGACGACCTTCGGTCGATTCCCACCGTTTCACTGGTGCTTGACGTGGACGACATGTTCGGTCCCGACGGCACGAATACTACAGGAGACGACGACCGCCCGACGTCGATGGAAATGATCTTTCCGGATGGGAGCGAAGGCTTTCAGATTGACGCCGGTGTGCGTCAGCAAGGCGGAGCAAGCCGATTACCCACCGTGCCCAAACACGCCTTTCGGTTGAGATTCACATCTGAGTTTGGTCCCACGAAGCTTGAGTTTCCGCTATTCGAAGGATCGGAGGTCACGACATTCGACACGGTCATCCTCCGCGCCGGTTTGCAAGATGGATGGCAGCGCGGGTCGACGGCACAGAATCAATACGTCAAGGACGAATTCGCT
Organism: uncultured Planctomycetales bacterium; assembly: GCA_965365045.1. Lineage (GTDB taxonomy): Bacteria > Planctomycetota > Planctomycetia > Pirellulales > Pirellulaceae > CBDUAB01. Next base: position 1,675 of record CBDUAB010000477.1, on the reverse strand, counting down.
CGCCAGTCACAATTGGCGATGGGTCACCCTTCGTCGCACGGAACGTGGGTCCACTTGTACCTCAACGGGCTCTATTGGGGAATGTACAATTTGGTCGAGCGGCCCGATGCCTCGTTTGCCTCCGAGCATCTTGGCGGCGACAAGGATGATTGGGATGCCTTCAATGCGGGCAGAGTTCGGGACGGCAACGACGCCGCTTGGAACGAGATGCTGGCACTAACGCCAACAAGCGGATTCGACGCCCGCGGCTTCGACGAGGCCAAAGTGGCGGCCAACTACGAGGCGATTCAAGAGTTCCTGGATATACCCGCATTTATCGATTACGTATTCATCGGTACGTACATGGCGACACAAGACTGGCTTCCTAATAATTACTATGCCGCGAGACGAAGCCGCGATGGCGATGGTCCTGTCGATCCGACCGACCCGGCTAGACAGCTCAATTTCTACCATTGGGACCAGGAGGCATCTATGTTGGGATTGGATTCCTTCAAGAACTTACCCGGTTTCCTTTCGCCAGTGGGACGTATTTATCAGCTATTGAGGCTGAGTCCAGAGTTTCGTGAACTCCAAGAACAACGGCTGTATGAACACCTTTTCAATGGCGGCGTTTTTTCGCCGGAAGTGGCTGCCGAACGTTATCAAGGTCTGATCGATGATGTCAAAGATGCGATCAAGGGCGAGGCGATTCGTTGGGGCTCGGGGCCCAGTGCCGTTTCCGACTGGCAGGCCGAAACAGATAATCTGATGAACACGTTCTTTCCGAACCGGCGCGAAGGAATTCTGGACCAATACCGGCGATTTCGTTTTTATCCCAACATCGACGCGCCGGTCTTTAGCCAACAAGGCGGCTCCATCCAACCTACGGAAACGTTGACCATGACGGCTCCCGAAGGGGATATCTACTACACGCTGGACGGCACCGATCCCAAGTTGCCAGATGGCGCGATATCTCCGAGCGCGATTAGCTACACCGACCCGATCACGATAGAACAAGATGCACTGGTCCGCGCTCGCGCGCTATCCGGCGACGAATGGTCGGTTAGGAACGACGCGCAATTCGAAGTTGTTGCCGTACAGCCAACTGCCGGTGACTTCGACGCCGACGGTGATTTCGACTGTGACGACATTGACACGCTTGTGCAACAGATCTTGGAAAACGGCAACGACGATCTCCACGATCTGAACAACGACGGCGACGTCAATACGAATGACATCGATGCGTGGTTGGCAATTGCCGGGGCTGCCAACCTACCATCGGGAAGCTCGTTTTTAAGGGGAGATGCAAACCTCGACGGCGCCGTGAATCCAGCGGACGTGAGCGTCATTAGCCTTAACTGGTTGTTGACAGCGACCAGCTGGTGTGCGGGAGACTTTAATGCCGACGGCGTTGTCAACACCGTCGATCTTAATGAGGTCGGTCTAAACTGGCGAATGGATGTCTCTGGTGGCCTCCCGCAAGGGGCGCCGATCTCGCGAGCACCTCGTGCCCCACTGAACGCACGGTCTGTCATGACGGCTCGGACTGACATGACTGACATGACTGACATGACTGCCATGACTGCTCGGGCCGGCGTCGACAGCGAGAGTGATGTCGATCTCGGCGATGACGCCTGGCTAAAGCCCAGCACTATGCCGGGCGACGCCGATCCGAAGGATTTGGGCATATCTGCCG
>CBDUAB010000476.1:0-4387 GCA_965365045.1 uncultured Planctomycetales bacterium | reverse complement strand
CCGCCGCAATGAGTTTGCTTCTGGGAGCCGCAGCTTTCGGATTTGGATTTGTCCGTCGGCGTCGTTAGACTCCTCCCGCTTGTCACGCCAAGCATGAGACCGCTAATATCGACCTTTCAGCCGAGTAGGCTGGAAGGTCGTTTTTGTTGCCCATTACTCTTTGCTCTTGTTGGGCGAAGTTGGCTTGGATTCTTATGTGTCTGCTACATCTAAGTGTCATCCTGAACCGAGTAACACGAGGTGAAGGATCTACCAGCAGCACAAGCGCCGCTGGAAGATCCTTCACTCGCTGTCGCTCCCTGCCAGTGAACATACAGGCGAACGGGGGCCGTGAGGCCCGCGGTGGATGTGCGAGATCGGTCACCATCTTGGAAACCATTCATCTCATTTGTTGCCGGTGTCTGGCAGCGCCACCGCGGGCCTCACGGCCCCCGTTCGCCTGTTCATTGGGGGCGTTGTGCCGAATAGCGGCTTGGGTGCGTAGGATGCTCCCAAGTGGCGTCGTACGTGTGACAATTCTATCGGTTGCCGTTGGTCTCAGTGGTTGTCGCGATCGTACCGCAACCACTCAAGTTACATCGCCTGATAATCAACACACGAATGCCCTTCCGGCACTGCCGCTGCCGGGGGAAACAGTCGCTCAGCCGCTGGCTCCACGAATCGGCACAGGTTCCCCTCGATTTGCCCGTCTATCGGCGGCGGAAACGGGCATCGATTTCACCAATCGCGTCGACCCCGAGCATCCGATGCGTCGCCTATATCACTCGGGATTCGTTTGTGGTGGTGTGGCCGTGGGTGACGTCGACGGAGACGGACTGCCCGACATCTTTCTGAGTGGTGCCGCGCAACCCAATCGTCTTTATCGGCAAGTTGGCGATATGCGTTTTGAAGACGTGACCGCGTATGCCGGCATCCAAGACGGCGGACACTGGGGAACTGGTGTCACCATGGTGGACATCGATAACGACGGCGATTTGGATATCTACGTCTGCAATTATGACGCGCCCAATCAGCTTTACGTCAATCAAGGAAGCGGACGTTTCGTCGAACGCGCCGAGGAATGGTATCTCGATATCGTCGAATCGAGCATGATGGTCGCGATGTGTGACTACGATCTCGACGGGGACCTCGACCTTTACTTGCTTACCAATCGTTTTTATCGTCCGGACGGACGTCCGCGCGAGCCACCCGTCGCAATGGACAAAAATGGCGTGCCCTACGTACGTCCGGAGTACGAACGTTTTTACGCGCTGCGTGAAATAACGCCGGACAGGTTCGGGATTGATGACTATGGCAGACCCGATTACCTGTTTTGCAACAATGGCGACGGTACCTTTTCGGACGTCACCGAAACGTCTGGAATCCGCGGACATGGTTACGGTTTGTCGGCCACATGGTGGGATTACAACGAAGATGGCTTGCCGGACATCTTCGTTTGCAATGACTTCGACGATCCAGACTACCTTTATCGCAACAACGGCGACGGTACTTTCACGGACCAACTGCTCGAGACGATGCCGCACACCAGTTGGTTTTCCATGGGCAGTGACGTCGGTGATATCAACAACGACGGCTTGTTTGATTTCATCAGCGTCGACATGTCCGCCACATCCCATTACAAGCAAAAGACGACAATGGGAGTGATGAACGCCGAGGAAATCGCCGCGGTCGCTGGCCCGCCGCCGCAATACATGCGCAACGCATTGCTCATCAACTCCGGTGCTGGTCGCTTTTGGGAAGCTGGCTATCTGGCCGGAGTCGCCGACACGGATTGGTCATGGGCCGCGAAATTCGCGGACTTTGACAACGACGGTTGGATTGATTTGTTTGTCAGCAACGGCATGATTCGCAGTTTCAACGACTCTGATATCCCATTTGACCAGAGCATGATGATTGGCCGGACGAAATGGGATATCTACAAAGATGCCCCACCTCGCCCGGAACAAAACCTCGTATTTCGCAATGACAGAAACCTGGGTTTTCAAGATGTCAGCCGTAACTGGGGACTCGACCATGTTGGCATGAGTTACGGCACGGCCCTGTCCGACCTCGACCGAGATGGTGATTTGGATCTGATTGTTGTCAACGTCGGCGAGCCGGTCGGAATCTATCGCAACGATGGCGACGAAGGCCATCGGCTTGTTGTACATCTGCGCGGCACCAAGAGTAATCGTTTCGGGCTGGGAGCCCTGGTGCGAGTCCGCACGGCAGAGAGTCAACAAATGCGTCAAATGAATCCGATGACAGGCTACTTGTCCTGTAACGAGCCCATCGTGCACTTCGGGCTAGGGGCGGACATCGCGGTTGACGAGCTGACCATCGACTGGCCGAGCGGATTCCAACAGACATTGCGTGACGTGAAAGCGGATCAACGGCTGGTGGTATGTGAACCTGAAACGGGCGAAGTAAAAGTCGTGGAACCGGAGCCTCGCACCACGTTTTTCCAGCAGATTGATGCTTTGGCGACCGTCGTACATGAGGAACGTGCATACGACGATTTCGCGCGTCAGCCGTTGCTGCCCAACAAACTGTCACAACTCGGACCTGGCATGGCATGGGGAGATGTGGATCAAGATGGCGACGCTGATTTGTTCGTCGGCGGCGCTGCTGGAGCCGCGGGGAAACTGGCGATCAACCAAGGCCAAGGTCGCTTTGAGTTGCTTCACGGCGAAACATTCGCGGCCGATGCGCAGTGCGAAGACATGGGCGTGCTGTTTGCTGATTTTGATGCCGACGGGGACCTCGACTTGTATGTCGTCAGTGGCGGCGTGGAATGCGAACCCGGAGACGCGCTGCTCCGTGATCGTCTTTACATCAACGATGGCAAAGGTAAATTCGACAGAGCAGCCGCCGACGCTCTCCCCGACGTGACGGATAGCGGTGGATCGGTATGTGCGGCCGACTTCGATCGCGACGGCGATCTGGATTTGTTCGTCGGCGGCAGGAGCATTCCAGGAAAATATCCACTGTCACCGCACAGCCGATTGCTGGAAAACCGTGCCGGTCGTTTTCTGGATGTTACCGATCAATGCGCGCCGGATCTTGCCGAAACCGGGCTTGTCACGAGCTCGCTTTGGAGCGACATCAACGATGACGGCTGGTTGGACTTGGTCGTGGCCCACGAATGGGGACCCGTTAAGACCTTCTTGAACGTCGAGGGCCGTCTTGTTGATCGGACGACCAAGAGCATGGCCGCCCTGACAGGCTGGTGGAACGGGCTCGACGCGTGCGACGTTGATGGTGATGGTGATATCGACCTCGTCGCGACGAATTTCGGGCTCAACACCAAGTACCACGCTTCCCACGAAAAGCCCACCTTGTTGTACTACGGCGACTTTGAAAAAAACGGTCGGATGCGGTTGGTCGAAGCCGAGTTCGAGGACGAAACTTTGTTCCCCATTCGCGGCAAGAGTTGCTCGACACGTGCGATGCCGTCTTTGGGTGGGAAGTTCACAACCTATCGTGATTTCGCGCTTGCCGATCTTCAGCAGCTTTACACCGACCAGTGTCTTGATACAGCTCACCGTTTCGCCGCGACGACCCTCGAGTCGGCAGTATTGCTCAACGACGGTAGCGGACAATTCGAACAACGGCCGTTGCCTCGCCTAGCGCAAATTGCACCCGGTTTCGGCGTTCAGTTCACGGAAGTAAATGGAGACTCGCATCCGGATCTCTATTTGGTACAGAATTTCTACGGGCCGCAGGTGGAAACAGGCCGCATGGATGGCGGTTTGAGCCTGCTGATGACGGGCAATGGAGATGGCAGTTTCACGCCAGTTGGACCAAGAGAAAGCGGTTTTTTATTACCTTTGGACGCAAAAAGTCTTACATCCGCTGACGTCGATGGAGACCGGTGGCCCGACTTTGCGATAGGAATCAACGATAATGCTGTGAGAACTTTTGCTCGCCGTCAAAAATTTGTTTATAGTCTATGTACCGTTGGGTTGTCGGGATTGCCTGGCAACCCCACCGCGGTAGGGGCACGCGTGACGATTCGTTTGAGCGACGGTCGTTCACAAACGGATGAAGTTCGCGCTGGAGACGGATATCTCTCCCAATCAACACCGACACTTCTCTTTGGTTGCCGCGGTGCGCAAGTCGCAGCGATCGACGTTCGCTGGCCAGACGGATTTAGCAGCCGACACGAGGGTGTTGTGGATCAGCAACATTATCAAATACAGCACCCGCGTTCTCAGTGATGGCAACAGCATTGTGCGCGCGACGCATAAGGACAACATGGGTGACACGAGCCAAGTGTCACTCAATGCGGATCGGGTCCCGCAAACAGCAACAAATCGCAAACTTGGTCACGCTCGGCTCGCGTGACCCAAGTAAGGCGAACGGCAGATGAGAATTTACCAACAATACATCCACACCTCCCCGCGGA
>CBDUAB010000475.1:0-4389 GCA_965365045.1 uncultured Planctomycetales bacterium | reverse complement strand
CCTTGAAACATCGAAGGCATCCAACCGTTGGACCAGTTGTGCACGCCGTCGACCGGGTGGCCACCGGGATCGGTGAGCACGATGTAGGCCGGTAAGTTTTGCGATTCACTTCCCAGTCCGTAAGTTATCCAACTACCAAGCGACGGACGTCCCGTAACGCCCGCGATCCCGTTGTTCATGTAACGGATCGAAACTTCGTGCCCATTATGACCCGTGTGCATGGAGCGAATGATGCATACGTCGTCGGCAATCGAGCCAAGCTCGGGGAGCAGTTCGGAAATCTCCGTGCCGCACTGGCCGTGTTTTTGGAATTTCCACGGCGATCCTTTCAGGCGTTTGCTGGCACGATTTATAAAGCTGTAGGCAATCTGGCCGTCGAAAGTTTTTCCGTCCAGCCGAGTTAATTCCGGTTTGGGGTCCATCAAATCCATGTGCGACGGACCGCCGTGTTGGAACAGCGAGATCATTGCCTTGGCACGCGGTTGGATGTGCGGTTGCTTGGGCCGCATATCAAACACGGGCGGTTGCAATTGCACGTTCTTTGGAACAGCGAGAAGTTTTTCTTCGGACAGCAACGTGGCCAGCGCGAACATGCCGATGCCCATTGCGTTATCGGCGAGAAAAGCCCGGCGGCTGATGCCCGTATGGAGTTGGTCTTTTTGTGACATGGGGATTCTCGATTCAGGTCCGTGCACGGTCTTTCGTTTAACGTCAACACCGTTCAATGAAGCACGGCTAGCGTGTCATTCTGAGGGAGCCTCAGCGACCGAAGAATCTGCCAACGAGTAGGAAACACATTGACGGTTGAACTCGTACAACGCTTTAAACTCCGATTTTTTTGCATGTTCGTTGCGGTACATCACTGGTAGATCCTTCAGTCGCCGAGGCTCCTTCAGGATGACATTCGCGTCTTTAACTTTAACACACTCGATCCATACAACTTGAACGTGCTGGCGTTTAACGACCGTTCATTGTGAGATGCCAGTGCACTCCATCTCACTCCACATACAAAAACTCGTTCGAACTCAATAGCGCTTGGGCGAAGTTTGTCAGAGCTTGCTTGTTCGGCGACTCGTGTTGCCGCGATTCCAACAGTTCACGCTGCTCACTTAAATAAGATTCTGCCATGACTCGTTCTTCTGGCGTCGGTGTTCGACCATAGGCAAGCTGCCAACCGTACGCCAATTGCTCGTTGACCGGCTTGGACTCGTCGCTCGAGATTCGTTGGGCAAACGCTTGAGAGGACTGCAACACAAAGTTGCTGTTCATCAACATCAGTGATTGAGTCGCGACGGTCGATGATTCTCGTTTTCCGCAGTTCACTTCCATTACCGGTGCATCGAACGACTTAAGCAACGCGACCGGTTGCGTGCGGCGTACGTGCAGGTAGACGCTACGTCGCTGCTGTTCACCTTTGACAATGATCTGACCTGCATCGTCCGCCGAAACTGCCACGGCCTGCCCGAATTGAACGGCGTCCAATCGACTGCTAACGGCCAGGATTGAATCGCGGATCACTTCCGCTTCCAGACGCCGAACAGGAAAGTGCGAGTACAAATCGTTGGCTCCGTCCACTTCTTGCGCCAGCTCCGAGCGCGACGACTGCTGTCGATACACGGTTGAAGTCATAATCAAGCGGTGAAGATGCTTGAGACTCCAGCCTTTCGCCATGAACTCGTCGGCTAACCAATCAAGCAGTTCGGGATGGGTCGGAAGCGATCCCAACTTGCCGAATTCGTCAGGCGTGGCAACGAACGTCTTGCCAAAATGATGCAGCCAGAAACGATTGACCAAGACGCGGGCAACCAGAGGATGTCGCCCGCTGGTGAGCCACCGAGCGTATGCCAGTCGACGTCCCGAAGTGGGAATCGACGCGTCGCTGGCGGCGATCGCGAAGGGGCTTTCGGCCGGCGCGGCGACGGTCAGACCGCCCGGTTTGACCTCGAATCGCGGCTGCCGAAAGTCGCCTCGGTAGAAGAGCTGAGTGGACGGAATCGCCGTATCATTTGGTTCAGTCAACACACGAAGGAAATTCCCGACCGGTTTCTTGGCGCGAATCTCCGTGATCTGTTTGTCGATCTCCTTAAGCTTGTCCGCGGCCTTTTGGTTGTACTGATACAGCACGCCCGGATGCAGCTTGCCGATACTTGGATGCTTTTCCAGGAGTGCCTTCTGCGCGTCGGTTCGTTTGTCTCCGGCGGTGCGATGGGCTTCCTGGAGCTGCCCACGTGTTGGCTCTTCGAATTTGGCAAGTTCCGCTTGCAGCGCGGCCTCCATGAATTCACGTTGTTTTTTTGCTCGCTCCGCATCCTTGACCTTGGCCTGCTCTTCGATCGCACTGGCCTTGGCAATGTCTTCGTCGGTTAGTAGCGAGATGCGGCGGCCATTTGGTTGAATCCATTGCTTGTAGTTGATCGCTGGCTCGAACACAGCCCGTAGGCGAAAGTAGTCGACTTGCGAAATCGGATCGTAGCGATGGTCATGACACTGAGCACAACCGACAGATAGGCCGAGCAATGACGAGCTGACGATCTTGATCGTGTCCGCCATCACTTGGTTGCGAGATTCTTCGTCGTTCTTTGATCCCGTTCCATCGGCGGCCATCCGCAAGAAGCCCGTTGCCGTCAGTTTTTCGATTTGCCGCGGCGACATGTTCTTCAGCGGTCGCTCGGTCAACTCATCGCCGGCGAGTTGCCAGGTAATGAACTCATCGAACGGCATGTCTTGATTAAAGGCGCGAATCACCCAGTCGCGATATTTATAGGCCCATGGCCGTATCTCATCACGATCGGACCCTTCCGAATCGGCATAGCCGGCGACGTCCAGCCAATGACGGCCCCAACGCTCGCCGTAGTGTGGAGAATCGAGCAGCTCGTCGATCAGACATTCCCAAGCGTGCCTGCCGTTGTCGGTGAGAAACTTTTCGACTTGTTCAGGCGTAGGTGGGAGACCAATCAGATTCAGATAGGCCCGCCGGATCAACGTGACTTTCTCGGCATCGCGGGCCAACGTCAAACCAACTGGCTCCATGCGAGCCAAAAGAAATGCGTCAATCGGCGTGCGAACGCGCTCGGCTGCCACGACAGGCGGCACGGTCGGTCGACGTATCGGCTGAAATGCCCAATACTCACGCTCCGCAGTTGTGACTCCCAGCCCAGGGCCAATCGATGCCGGCTCCGGGCGTGCGGTCTTGGCACCACCTGCGATCCACGTCTGGAGCGTTTCGATTTGCTCGTCCGGCACACGATGTTCGCCCGGTGGCATCTCGCCATCTTTCACTCGTTGAAGCAGATAGCTTGCCGCCGCATTCCCGAGATCAATCGCCGGCCCGGATTCACCTCCTTGTACGATGAAGCGCACGAGCCGCAGATCAAGTTCCCCTTCAACCTTGTCGCTCGCGCCGTGACAATCGAAGCAATGTGCTCGAAAGATTGGGCGAACGTCTTCTTCAAAAGTCAGTTCCTTTGCATCACTTGCCGGTGGCAACAAAAGCACGCACGCAACAAACGACAAGAGGACTTTGGACATGGCGGGCACCGCGGGTGGAGCGGCAGGTTTGGTGGGAAATCGCGTGCCTGACGCGACCGGGCTAAATACCGCTCCATCAGTATACCGGGATGGTTGTGCCGTGCCAGTCGAATCACTGCCGCGCGTAAGACTCATTCAAAGTGGTCATAACGCTCCGGGCCTGCGAAAAAATCGTCCAAAGTAGTCGTCACGCTCCCGCGTGACGAGACTCGCGAGCGACTGATCCATCATTATTCTACTAGCACGATCATCGCGGCCTACCACGCGGCGCGATAGATCGCCAGCGCATCGGCTTCGCTTACGGTGCGTGGATTATTGTCCATCAATCGTGTTACTTGCACGGCAGCCTCCGCCATCTCCGCAAGATCTGTTTCCTTGACACCAAAGTCCTTCATACGCTTGTCAGTGCCAACCGTTTTTGACAGTTCTTCGACGGCAGTGATTGCACTCGGTGCATTCATCGCCGTGGCAATGCGGTCATGACGGTCGCCAACTGCCGGTTCATTAAAGCGCATCACATGCGGCAACAGCAGTGAGTTGGCAACACCATGTGGAACGTCAAAACGACCACCTAATGGATAGGCCAGCGCATGCACGGCTGCCGTGTTAACGGGTCCCAGACACATGCCGCCTAACATGCTGCCCAAGGACATGGCGTAGCGGGCAGCCGAATTCGATCCGTCGCGCACGGCAACTGGCAGATGTGCTGAGATGAGGCGAATCGCCTCGAGCGCGTAACCGTCGATCAATGGAACGGCGTGTCGATTCGTGAACGCCTCGATCGCATGCGTAAGCGCATCCATGCCCGTATAGGCAGTCGGAGCTGCTGGGAGCGAAAGACACAACTCAGGATCGACTACC
>CBDUAB010000474.1:0-4394 GCA_965365045.1 uncultured Planctomycetales bacterium | reverse complement strand
AAGTCCGGTTGCGTGATAGCGAGAACACGGTCCAGCCGTTCGGCGAGGTCGGGACGCGGAAACTTGCCGCCGGCATGTCCGTCTTCGCTCAGGCCTGACGCGGTTTCGCTCGGCAAGCCGACGTCAATGACAACCGGCGCGTTCTCCAGCTTCTGCGCCAAGAGCCAAGCGTCAAAGTACGCAACGTAATGTCCCGCATACGTGATACTGTCACCCAGGAATACAATGCGCCGTGAACGGCGGAGCAAGTCCAGACGGCTGGACTCGATCGCACCGGCATGCTGCGACACGAAGCTGACGACGCGACCAGGTGCGGGATGGTCGAAGTGATGGCCGTTGGACTTTGCAGTTCCCTTCGGCACGGAAATCACTTCAATTGGGTGCCCATGTTGCTCAAGCCGTTTCTGCAGCAGATACGTGTTCTCGTGTGGCGGAACAACTTCATCGTTTTCCGAAACGATGTGCAGAATCGGAATCTTTGCCTTCGCGATCGGCGCAAGATTGTCGACAGGATTCTGGTCGTATCTCAAAGCCTCGTCTTCATTCAGGCCGTACGCTTTGAGACACTGCGCCCATGCGCCGGCGGATCCCAATCCGTCGCCTTTGCCGGCAGGCCAACTGTTGAAATCGCAAACCGGTGTGTCGCAGTAGATGCAAGCCACCTTGTCCGCGTTTTTCGCCGCCCAGTTGTAGACAAACAGCCCGCCACGGCTGACGCCCTCCAAGGCCGGTTTGCTCGCCAAGCCCAGATTCGTGGTTAGGTATTCATAGAACTTGTCCCCGATGGCGATCGCCTGCGCGCTGCCGAACATCCCAGCAACTTCCAGGTACGCGATGTGGAATCCCTTTCCCGCCAAAGCGATGTCGATTTCCGCGTGGTAACCAGGAACCCTCGCCCGCCAAACCCACGGCTTGCCGGGGGCCACTGTTTTCGGGGCGACAACGTAGGCCGAGCGACCGGCCACTTCGAAATGAAACTGTTCGTAGCCGTTCCACGTCGTCTTGCGATCAAACCACCGGCCGTGGTTCTCGGCTCCGCGCAGGCCAGCAACAGAGATCAGCAAATTGCAGACGAATCCAAAACTCGTGATAAACTGTGTAGTCCGCCTCATCGTATTTCTCCGCGCTGGTCGACTTGCCGAGACTGGTCGACCTGCCGAGACTGGGCGACTATCCTGGCCTTCGATTCACGACATTCACAGGGAATCTGACGCTATGATACAACAGCTAACGATGCGGTTCACGGGTCTACGTTTGAAGTAGGCACGCTTCTGCAAGGTGAAGAATGTCATTTTCCCAAAAAGGATTAACTCACGATGAAGAAAATCACGACTATTGTGTCTCTCTTGATCGCGGCTCATCTAGCCCATGCTGACGAGTTTGAGAATCAACGAATGAACAATTGGCATCAGTGGCGCGGCCCCGATTCCAATGGTGTCGCGGTTAAGGCCGATCCACCTCTCGAGTGGAATGAGACGAAGAACGTTAAGTGGAAGGTTGAGCTCTCTGGACATGGAAGTGCGTCGCCCGTCGTGTGGGGAGACAGAATCTTCCTTACTTCTGCCATGCGCACCGACCGTGTCAGTGATGCTCTTATTCCAAAAAGAGAGATTCCTAAGATCGAACCGGTTGAAGGTGTTCCTGAGTTCACTATTCAGCCTGTGCCCAGAAACTATTACAAGTTTGTCGTTACCGCCATCGATCGCAAGACCGGCAAGATGCTTTGGAAGAAGGTGGTTGCTGAGGAAGTTCCACATCGTGCGCATCACAGAGATCACGGTTATGCCTCGGGTTCGCCGACCACGGATGGCGAGCGAATCTACGTTTCCTTTGGCTCCGTTGGAATTTATTGCTTGGATATGGAAGGCGAATTAAAGTGGAACCGTGACCTAGCAGACTTGGAAATTGCTAATGACTTTGGCGAAACCGTCACCCCAGTGCTCCACGGCGATCATCTCGTCGTCGTCATGGACCATCTTGGCCAGTCGTTCATCGAAACGCTCGATAGAAAGACTGGCGATACCATATGGAAGAAGAATCGTGTCGAGCTGGCGAGTTGGTCGACTCCGCTAGTGACTGAGTTCGAAGGACGCACTCAAGTCATCGTTTGCGGCAGCCACCGAGTGACGAGTTATGACCTCAAAACAGGTGACACGATTTGGGAGTGCGGTGGTCTTGGCAAATCGATCATTCCAACGCCGGTGCGTTACAAGGATTTGGTTTATTGCATGACGGGTTACCTGGGTGACTCGCTTCAAGCAATTCGTTTGAATTCTAAAGGGGATGTCACTGGCACAGAACAAATCATGTGGACCGCTGACAAAGGGACGCCCTATGTTCCATCGCCTCTAGTTTATGACGATCAGCTCTATTTCAATCGCAAGAATCAAGGGATCTTGACAAGCCTCAGGGCAGAAACCGGTGAAGCACTAATCAAATCCGCTCGGCTCCCTCATCTGAGTGGGAGCATCTACGCCTCGCCAGTGGGAGCCGCTGGGAGAATCTATTTCTTCAGTCGTGATGGGAAAACCTTAGTCATTAAACACGTCTCGAAGTTTGAGGTCCTCGCGACAAACCAGCTCGATGACGTTTTTGATGCCACTCCGGCCATCGTTGGGAGAGAACTCATCATAAGAGGAAGCAAGTATCTTTACTGTCTCTCGGAGAATTGATCGACTGTGTTGAAAAGGCAGCGTCGTTAGCCGAAGAACATAGTCTTGATAGCGCGTCCAAGGGAAATAGTCGTGAGTGATATCAATCGCTCGAACTTGCTGTCTCAAAAGTTCATTCCAGTTTATCATGTCACAGTCTCCAGATCATTGACCGGTGGGCGAAGGGCGTGGATGATTTGGAATGAGAAATAAAGGTAAGCACTCGTCGGTCTACGTCTCTGTGGAGCCCCGAGAGAAGACCAATTAGTGATCGCAACCTTAGGAGACCAGCATGACGTTCCGAACAATGCGAAAGAGTGTTTGCATTGCCACATTCATTCTGCTGATAGCGGCAAGCGGAAGCTGGGCGAATCGTCCAAACATCGTGCTCATCATGGCCGACGACATGGGTTACGCCGACGCTGGTTGCTATGGCCAAAAGCAAATCCGGACGCCGAACATCGATCGGCTGGCCTGCGAGGGGATGCGGTTCACACAATGTTACACGGGATCTGCGGTTTGCGCTCCTTCGCGAAGCGTATTGATGACCGGCTTACACACCGGACATACCCGCGTGCGCGGTAACTTTGGTCGCCATGGAGTTGTGGGTCTGGGCGGAGGCAAAGGCCGGGTCCCATTGCTCGATGAAGACGTCACCGTAGCCGAAGTACTGCAGGACGTTGGATATCGAACAGGTATTACCGGGAAATGGGGATTGGGCGAACCGAGCACAAACGGTACACCCAACAAGCAAGGATTCGACTCATGGTTCGGTTTTCTAAATCAGCGACGTGCCCACAACCACTATCCGGAATACTTATGGCTCAACGAAAACAAATTCGATCTGACCGGCAATTCATTGGATCAGGAGCAGCTCTACTCGCATGATCTTTTTACCGGACATGCCCTCAATTTCATTCGCGTGAATAGGCGCGAACCGTTCTTTCTGTACGTGCCCTATACGGTCCCGCACGCCCGTTTTCAAGTACCGGATCTGGGCATCTACGAAGACAAGGCCTGGCCGAACGACGCGAAGGCCTACGCCGCGATGATCAGCCGCATGGACGCCGACGTTGGCCGAATTGTCACGCTGTTGAAAGAATCAGATCTTGACAGACGAACCATGATTTTCTTTTGCAGCGACAACGGAGCGGCCAATCGTTACGACGGTTTATTCGATAGCAGTGGGCCGTTGCGCGGCAGAAAAAGAGACATGTACGAAGGCGGACTGCGGACACCGATGATCGTTCGATGGCCGGGAAAGATTGCAGCAGGAACTACGAGCGACCTGGTTTGGTCTTTCGCGGACGTTCTTCCGACACTTGCCGAAGCGGCTGGGGCCGAGGCTCCTGAACGGCTCGATGGGCAGAGTGTGATGCCAACACTTCTTGGGAACGAACAAGACCTCGCGAATCGATTTCTCTATTGGGAGTTTCACGAACAAAAGTTTCATCAGGCTTCACGCTGGCGCGACTGGAAGGCCGTACGTTCAGGCGTTTCTTTGCCGATTGAATTGTATGACCTGTCAAAGGACCCAGGTGAAACCACAAACGTTGCCGAGACAAACCCGGAAACGATCGCGAGGTTTGAAGACTACTTCGCAACAGCGCGAGTCGCATCCGAGAATTGGCCCATCGGCGAGGAAGTCACACCTCACATACCGAAGGAACGCATTAAATCAGCGGCACACAAGACCTCTATCGATAGCGAGTAAAAAATGAAATCTGAATTCTTCTTTGCCCT
>CBDUAB010000473.1:0-4404 GCA_965365045.1 uncultured Planctomycetales bacterium | reverse complement strand
GGGTTCGTAGTAACCGAATTCATCCGGTTCAGACCACATAAATGGGGCCACTACGAACTACGGCCAATGCGAACGACAAGGTGAAATCATGGCGATCCGATTGTTAATTGCGGAAGACCACCCGTGGGTTCGCGAAGGACTTCGAGCCACGTTTCAAAACACCGAGATCGAAGTCAGCGGCGAAGCGACCACGGGAGACGAAGCTATCGATCTCGCGCTGGGCGATCGTTTCGAAGTGATGTTGCTGGACATCAAGATGCCCGGCCGCAGCGGTTTCGAAGTGCTTGAAAAGGTAAAGTCTGAACGGTCCGATCTACACGTGCTCATCTATTCGCAACACGACCGACCGGACTTCCAGGATCGCGCCCGACAACTTGCGGCGAGCGGATACCTTGTGAAGACGGCACGCAAAGACGAATTGATTGACGCGGTCCGCAGAGTGGCACACGGAGAATGCCTGTGGGACGAGAAAGCGACGAATGTCGATCGAAAAATACATCCGCATGAACTAGCTCGGGCTGGCTCGCGACCCAATTGATAAGCAGTTCGGTTGTTTGCTTCGTCGTTGGTCATGTAAGGTCGCACGTAGCAGACCGCCACCAAAAAGAGATTCACAATGCCAACAATCACAATCACAAAATCATCGACAGAAAAGCCCGCCATCGAGCAACAAGTTTACCGGTCCATTCAACGCCGATTTGGGAGCTGCTCCTATTGCTTCATTTTTCGCAAAGTCACTTGGGAGTTCGACGACGGCACGCTGACGCTGCGCGGCTCCGTACCGAGCTTTTATCTTAAGCAGACGTTGCAAGAATTGTTGCGAGACATTGACCAGGTCAAGCAGATTAACAATCTAGTGGATGTGGTAAATGCAAGTGGCTTGAGTAGCATCGGGCCGAACAAACGTTGACGGTAGGGCCTTGATCATAACTCCGGCAAATGCTGTTAGCGACAGTACGGTAGCCCGACGATAACCAAGGTGATCTTCATCTCGCTGTTGTCGAGCACTAGCGCCCGTGCGCTGAGCGGGTCCCAAGCGTGCGTGGCATTTCTGCCACTAAACGATCTGACCAGGGTTAGATTGACGACAAGATCACGATGGACCGTAACAACTCTAAAAACGTGGTGAACGACGTAACAACTGTTTACATAGTGAATTACGTCTTCTGAACGCCTGCGGTCGAAACGCGACGTTGACACTAATCTGGACCAGCGCGCGCCACGTGGATATATTTAAGGTAGATCTGATGGCGACGACTTTCAGGTCGGAAAGTCCAATATGACGTCCGACGTCTACAGCATACTGAACGTCGAAAGACGCGCGACCGCGGAAGAAATCCGCGCCGCCTATTTGCGTCTGGCCAGCGAGATCCATCCCGACTTGAATTCTCAAGACGCAGCTGCTGAGCTACGGTTCAAGGAAATCCAAAAGGCTTACGAGATTCTCGGTGATCCGCGATCCAGGGCGGAATACGATCGCAATAAGCATCGGCAACTTGCCAGAACGACCGCAGCCACGTCGCCAAGCCAAACACCCCACGTGGCAACTCCTCCACGGACAGCCAATTCATGGGAGCAGCATCATGGTGCTACCGTGGGCTTTGATTTTTTTCATCGCGCGACCGCGATGCGCTCAAAACACCATTGGTTTTTCTTGGCTGCGTCAGTGTGGCTGTTTGTGTTCGTAGTTGCAATCGTTGGGATGGGACGTTGGTCAGCTCGTCACAATGCTCCAATACGAATCAATTCCGGCGAGTCATCCGATCTAAGTGACGACAACGTATCCAGCGACATGTCTCGTGTTGGCGATGGCGAATTTGATCCACTGTCTCGCCAACCACACGAAATCGGAAAATTGGCGATGTCAAGTAAGGTCTCGCCTGCATTCCTCGACGCGGGCAACGATTGGCCCAGGCCTCAAACGCTGACTGCCGCGGGCTTTGAAAATCCTGTTTCCGATGACAGTCTTGTTTCCGATGAGGCGATTGTTTTTGACGGCGAATCTGTCGGCGATGACGATATTGTTTTCGACGACGATATTGTTTTCGACGACAAGATTGTTTTCGACGACAAGATTGTTTTCGACGACAAGATTGTTTTCGACGACGGGCACACAACCAATCTGAATGTGCAAGGTGCCTTTGAGATCGTCCCGATCACTCCAGACAGGCTACCAGGTAACACATGGACTGGCTCCGACCTCGGCTTCGTTGACGCGAGCAGTTACGAGGCAATCTCGCGGCATTTTGGCGCAGCTGGACGAGTGCAGCCGGTCGACATAGGCATTGAGTCGCGCGACTGGAATACGGCAGCAGCGGGCGCCAGTCGAGCCGACTCAACTCGTGCACAAGAAAAAACATACGGCGGTTATTTGATCGAAACGCCGGTTCAGCATCTGGAGAGAATTCTCAGCCAACAGAGTGTTGCCGCTGGGTACGGTAATCCGTGGGACCGGACCTGGCCGATTGCGAATCCAACTGGTGTTGAGGAACGGCATCAAACGTCACGGTTTTACCCGTTCAACGAAGTCAACACGTTGTCCAGAACGAACGCGTACTCGCCTCTTAATCGGATGGTGAAAAATAATTCGCTTCCGTTCCATTATGGAAATGTGGGCAATCCGCCACCCAACAGCAGGCATTATGGTGGATTCGGCTCCCGTCTGCCCAATTCAAACGGCTGGATGCGCGAGAATAGTATCGGAATCGGCGTTGGTTCCTTACCAGCATACCGCCCGCCTACTTTACAGAGCGTTCTTCCAGCCCACGGTAGTCTTTTCACGTCTCCGAGCGGAATGGCGACTGGTGCCGCGAGTGGTTCAAGTCTCAATTGGTAATGACTCGGTTTCGCTACGTTCTCGTTTCCTCGATTGATCGACGGCCGGAGTGTGGCCAACTCGTTCCCGAAGACCTGATCGCAGAGCGAGCAGGCCACTTTAATCACCTCGGGATGGCAAGCGAGTAGGAATCTCGGTGAAGATCAAAGCTGAGGATGAAAAAAAGGCGCACGGGGTCCATTACACGCCCGTAGAGTTAGCTGAGTTTCTTGCGCGCGTCACGAAAGATGCTATCCCCCTCGCCGACCCTGTTACGATACGAATTCTCGATCCGGCCTGCGGCGACGGAGTGCTACTCAAGGCCATTACAGAATCGTTTCCCAGCCGCCTGCGGAAACGATTGGCATTACATGGATACGAGCGTAACGGCGACGCGTTGGATGGTGCGAACATCATGCTGCGCGATTTGGGTGTCGCTTCCGTGGAATTGAGGCGAGGCAATTTTCTTTCTTTTTTCGGCGACGTCGAGTTTGTATCTGGACACGACGCCTCCTTGATTGGTGACGCCTCTTTGATTGGTGACGCCCCCTTGTTTGGTAAAGATAGTCCTCGCGAACCGGCGTTCCCGGTGGCTCAGCATTTACCGATGCCGCATCCGTTTGACGTCGTGATTGCCAACCCTCCCTATGTGCGCACGCAGGTGTTGGGTGCAAAACAAGCCCAAGTCCTAGCAAAACGTTTCGGCCTTACAGGACGCATCGACCTTTACCAGGCGTTCGCGCGCGCGATGGTTGATGTCCTCAGAACGGGTGGTGTACTCGGCTTACTCACGTCGAATCGTTTTTTAACGACCAAGTCAGGTGCAACGCTGCGCCGCATTTTGACGACCGAATTCAATCTCACGTCGGTTTTTGATTTAGGCGACACGAAGCTTTTTGACGCGGCGGTCTTGCCGGCGATCGTCGTTGGCATCAAGGCACATGGGCCGTCGAGCGACGACTGTTGTTTTCGTCGTGTTTACGAATATCAGACGAATGGGAAGAATCCGCCGGAATTGTCGGCTGCGCCCGAGTTCGATTCCGTATTTGATGGGCTTATGGCAAATGATAACGAAGGGCCATTTCGATCCCATCAGCGTGCGTACGTTGTTGAGAGAGGTACATTGCGTGCGACTTCCGCCGATGCCGTGTGGACGCTTTCCACTCCGTGGTCAAAACAATGGTTAAGGCAAATCGAGCTGCACAGAGCACGTACTTTTGACGATGTCGCCAGAATCTGTGTCGGTATCAAGACCACGGCTGACAGTGTCTTTGTTCGTGACGATTGGGGATCGCTGCCGCGCGACTGCCGTCCGGAGTCCGAGCTGTTGCGTCCCTTGATAACTCACGACAACGCAAGCCGCTGGACGGCCAATCCACAGGAACGCCCAAGACAGGTCCTCTATCCGCATCATACCGTCAACGGTGTCAAGGCGGTCATTGACGTGGAAAAGTATACACGGTGTTCTCGTTATTTCGACATACACCGCGAGCGGCTCGAAAGCCGGAAGTACGTCATTGAGGCAGGCCGGCGGTGGTACGAGACATTGTGCGAAAGACAAAGGCCATAATCCGCGCCAAGGCGACAAC
>CBDUAB010000472.1:0-4409 GCA_965365045.1 uncultured Planctomycetales bacterium | reverse complement strand
CGGCCCGGCAATTCACCTCCTTCACCCGGCTTGGCACCCTGTGAAATCTTGATCTGAAGTTCATCGGCATTTGTGAGGTACGAGATGGTCACACCAAAGCGGCCCGACGCTACTTGTTTGATGGCGGATCGCTTGGAATCACCGTTGGCCAGCGGCTCCCAGCGCTGGGGATCTTCGCCGCCTTCCCCCGTGTTGCTCTTGCCACCCACACGATTCATTGCGATTGCCAATGTTTCGTGGGCTTCAGCGGAGATCGATCCAAAACTCATGGCACCGGTGCAAAAACGCTTGACGATTTCACTGGCTGGCTCGACGTCGTCCAGTGGGATGGGGCCGCCGTTGGCGTCGTGCTTGAATTCAAGCAAACCGCGCAGCGCACAACGAGTTTTGGCGTCGTTGTTGATGTGCTCCGCAAAGCGATCATAGGCTTCGCGGCTATTCCCTCGCGCCGCAACTTGGATGTCGGTGATCGCCTGCGGATCCCACATGTGCCGTTCACCGTCGCTGCGCCAATGAAACTCGCCGACGTTCGTGAGGACGGGCAAGCGGTCTTCGCGGCCTTGCGGATAACCTAGCGTGTGTCGACGCAGGGTTTCTTTCGCCAGCACGGCAAAGTCGACACCCTGTACGCGACTGGCGGTGCCCGCAAAGCACCGATCGATGACTTCGTCCTTGAGACCGACCGCTTCGAAAATCTGTGCACCCTTGTAACCGTGCAATGTAGAAATGCCCATTTTGGCCATCACTTTAAGGATGCCTTTCTTCGCACCCTTGCGATAGGCGGCCACAATCTTGTCGTCGTCCACGAACTCTTGGCTATCGGTCAGGCCGTCACGACGGGCCTGCCACAGTGCTTCGAAGGCCAAGTAAGGATTGATGGCATCCGCGCCATAGCCCACCAGCAAACAGTGATGGTGGACTTCACGTGCTTCGCCCGTTTCGAGAACGATGCCGATGCGCGTGCGTTTCATGTTGCGAATCAGATGGTGATGCACGGCTCCACAGGCGAGTAGTGAACTGAGCGGCACGCGCGATTCCGAAACTTCGCGGTCAGACAAGACAACCAGACTGAAACCGTCATCGATGGCTTTTTCGGCGTCCTGACAAACACGGTCGACCGCCTCCATCATCCCTGCCGCGCCTTGTTCACGTGGAAATGTGATGTCGATGGTCTTGGTGCGCCAGCCTCGATGATTCAAATGCTTGAGAGCGGCTAGCTCTTCGTTGGTTAGAATCGGATGAGGTATCAACAGGCGGTGGCAATCGCCTTCGGCCGAGCTCAGCAAATTGGCTTCGGGCCCGATATAGCACTCCAGTGACATGACGACTTCTTCGCGAATCGAGTCGATCGCGGGGTTGGTCACTTGCGCGAATAGCTGTTTGAAGTAGTCGGACAACAGCCGTGGCTTGTCTGACAAACAGGCCAGCGCCGAGTCGTTTCCCATCGAGCCGACCGGATCACGCTTTTCATGCACAAGCGGGAGTAGCATGAACTGCATTGTCTCGACGGTGTAGCCGAACGATTGCATCCGTGGCAACAGTGTATTGGGATCGAAGCCATGAGGTTCTTCGTCCGTATGTAGATCCGAAAGCTGAATACGCTGGTTACGGAGCCATTTGACGTAAGGCCGACGGCGGGCGAGATCGTGCTTGAGATCCTCGTCCGGGATCATGCGTCCCTCTTCGAAGTCGATCAAGAACATGCGGCCGGGCTGTAGACGGCCTTTATGTTTAACGTTTTTCGGATCAACCGAGAGCACGCCGACTTCGCTGGCCATGACGACGCGGTCGTCGTGGGTAATGTAGTAGCGGCTGGGGCGAAGTCCGTTGCGGTCGAGCACGGCACCGATGTAGTGCCCGTCCGTGAATGCGATCGAGGCCGGTCCATCCCACGGCTCCATCAGGCAAGAATGGAATTCGTAAAAGGCGCGCTTGTCCTCTGGCATGGACTCGTGGTTCTGCCACGCTTCGGGGATCATCATCATGACGGATTCTTGAAGCGTACGGCCGGTCATCAGCAGAAACTCGAGCACATTGTCGAAAGTGCCGGAATCGGAGCATTCCGGTTCGACAATGGGAAACAGCTTGCTGATTTCGTCGCCGAACAATTCGCTGCGTACGACACCTTCGCGGGCATGCATCCAATTGGAGTTGCCGCGCAATGTGTTTATTTCGCCATTGTGGCTCATAAATCGATTCGGCTGCGCGCGGTCCCATGAGGGAAAAGTATTTGTCGAAAATCGCGAGTGCACCATGGCAAGGTGCGTTGTGTAGTCGGGATTCGTGAGGTCGTGAAAAAACGGCAGGAACTGATCCGGCGTCAACATGCCTTTGTAAACGATCACTTTGGTCGATAGGCTGCAGACGTAAAACATCAGCCGTTGACTAAGTGATTCATCATTACGCAGACGAAAACTTGCTTGCTTGCGGATCAAATAAAGCTGGCGTTCAAAGTCGTCACCTGACAGACCTTGGGCCGCCGCCACAATCACTTGTTCGATATGCGGCATCGAGGCCAGTGCCGTCGGGCCGATGTCGGCGCTCTCGGGATCGGTTGGCACGTCTCGCCAACCGACAATCCTTTGTCCCTGACTGTTGGTGACTTCTTCTAAGAGAGATTTGCAATGACTGCGCTGCCGTTCGTCGGTTGGCAGGAACACGTTGCCGGCGGCAAAACAACCAGGCTCGGGTAAGCTTTGGCCCAGGTCTTCGTCAGCGACTCTAGCAAGGAACTCGTAAGGCAACGCCGTGAGCATACCGGCACCGTCGCCCGTATTGGATTCGCAGCCACAAGCGCCACGGTGATCCATTTTGCGCAGCACTTCATCCGCATCATGAACGATTTGATGACTGCGTTCACCTTTGATGTGGGCGACGAATCCGACGCCGCAACTGTCTTTTTCATTTGCAGGATCGTACAGACCCTGTTTCTTTGGAAAGCCGTAACTCACTGCTCAATCCTCGAATCGATCTGTCTTGTGCTGGGCGTCAGCCGGCCGTTGCTCTGGCCGGTTCGCTGACGAATGTCGCGGCGCGGGTGCCCCGTTTGCCATCGGCACCGCGAGAATATGTATTATGAAGCCGTCGTTGCCGCCGATTTGACTTGCCCCGTTTGTAGCGGCGTTCGCTTGGTCGCTGGCGACTCTTGCGCAGAAGTTTGTAGCAACTCGATCAACTGTCGCGCTGTGCGTGTCAGATGTACGCCTCGTCGATGGATGATTCCTAGCGGACGCACAAGCGGCGCTCCGTCGCGTGTCGGCAGTAGCGGTACTGCCACTAGCGAACCCAACTGCAACTCGCGTTGGACGGTAGGTTCGGGCAATAAGCTGACGCTGACGCCAATCTCGACGGCGCGTTTGATCGTTTCGATATTATCAAACTCCATCGCATACGTGACGGAGACGTTTTGTTCGGTCAAGGCTCGATCTATGGCTTGACGGATTTTTAGCCCTCGATCAAAACCAACACATGACGTTCCATCCAATTCTGGCAGCGAGATGCTTTCGTGATCGGCAAAACGATGGCCGGGCGCGCAAACCAAAACCATTGGCTCCTCGCGCCATGCCATCGCCTCAACACTACGAGACGATTTGGCATAACTTACCAGACCAAGGTCCACCGCGTCGCGTTCAACAAGCTCATAAACCTGCTGCGGATGTTGATATTGAAGCTGCACATTGGTCCGCGGAAAGCTGCTAATGAAATCCTGAATACAGTGATTCATATGGCTCAGACCAACGGAATATATGGATGCTACCCGGACTCGACCTTGGACTTCCGTATGTAACGTACGGACTTCGTCCTCAAGGTCGTCGTATTGTTGGAGGAACTTACGCACACCGCGATAGTAGACCTCGCCTTCCGAAGTCAACACCCACGGCCGTTTGGAGCGGTCGATCAATTTCGCCTCGAGGCGTTGTTCCAGTTGATGCACAACTTGACTCGCCCCAGATTGGGTGATGCCATTTTCCTTGGCGGCACTGGAAAAGCTCCGCTGTTGAATGACATCACAAAACACTTTGAGTGACTTGAGTTGCATCGAATCAAACCTGGAAAAAGACGGGAGACGTTCGCCGTATTGTATTAGCCTCTGTTTCAAAGCTCGCGCATCAGGCTCGCCACGGGATCAGGATAAGCAAGACAAATACACCATCAGAATGACATTAGTCACGAACATGCCAGCCTAAGCTGTCTTGGGAGCCCCGTCAAGCAGCCCAATATGAAATGGCAAATAATGGGTGCATGACAGACACGCATGGTCGACCGGTTGAGGCGGCAAATCTTTACGCCGCTTTGGCTTAGCTCAGTCCCAGTGCCAAGCTAACGTCCGCAAGAACGCTGACTTCTTCCGCGCTAATCCTTTCGCCGCCGATGCCCGTCAAGCCCTGCTGGATTCTCTATTGCTGGTT
>CBDUAB010000471.1:0-4414 GCA_965365045.1 uncultured Planctomycetales bacterium | reverse complement strand
TTAGCCAGATCAAAGCCTTCGAGAATATTCAACATCATCAACACGCCCAGTCCTTGACCGTTCGGCGGACACTGCAAGACTTCGAAGCCGCGGTAGTTGGTGCGAATTGGTTCGACCCAAGTTGATTGATGGCGGCGAAAATCGTCAAGGTCCAGAAAACCACCCGTCGCATCGGCATGACGCACGATCTCTTTGGCAATGGACCCGTCGTAATATGCGTCTCGGCCGCCTTCGCTAAGCTGGCGAAACGACGCGGCAAGGCGCGGGTTTTTGAATATCGTTCCCATCCCAGGCACCTTGTCGTCGACCAAATAAGTCTTGCGCGCGGCCGAGTCCTTGCGCAGTGACTGCTCGCTAGACTTCCAATACATCGCCACGTTTTCGGTCACGGCGAAACCCTCTTCGGCATAATGAATCGCCGGCGCGAGGATTTCTGGAAGTGGTTTGGAGCCGAATCGATCAAGGACCGCGCAATACGCGTCAAAGGCGCCGGGAACTGTGACGGCTTCCCAAGTGTACGGCTGGATGCTGTTTTGATTCGTCTCGGTGAAATGGTCACGAGCCAGGCTGTGAGGCGAATGGCCACTACCATTGAGGCCATAGACTTTACCGGATTTGGCTTCGTAATAAAGGACAAACGCATCCCCGCCGATGCCCGTCGACATCGGCTCCACGACAGCCAAGGTTGCCGCGGCCGCAATCGCCGCGTCCACCGCGTTGCCACCGGAGCGCAACATGTCGAGACCCGCGAGTGAAGCCAAGTTATGTGACGTCGCCACAATGCCACGCCGACTCGTTGTCACACTACGACCGGCGCGGTACGGATTTGCCACGACTCCGCGCGATTTTAATTGTTCGTAAGTCAAAATGTGTTCGGGACGTTGTGCAAAGCTCATGGTCGTGGTTCCCATGACGAGAGCGGTGAACACAGTTGTTGTCAAAATGGACGTTGTCAGTTTCATGAGAGTCCTCGTTATCTAAACGCGATTGGCCACGTAGCACAGGCCCAGGCTACGTTACTCCTCCGCTTTCGATGGATTTCGGCCGATGACGGGATACTGTTCCAGTTCCACGATGGACCCTGAAATCGGTCGGCTCTCGTCGCCCACATAGTAAACCGCGGCCGCGGCTATGACGGCCGGATCAATCAGGTCGCCTGACGGTGCAAACACTTTGGGCACACGCCGTTCCCAACCGGGTTTGACACCGTGCTCTAGCTTGCGCTCGATTTCATTGTCCGTGAGGATCCAGCCCGGATTAATCTGATTCACGCGAACGCCATATTTTTGATGCAAACTGTCACCAAGATTTCGCGTCATGGTCTGCAGCGCTCCCTTACTCATACTGTACGCGAGCAAACCAGGTTCCCCACAATAGGCGTTAACACTACCGATATTCAACGCGTTTCCCTTTGTTTCACATAAATGATCGAGCGCCGCTTGGATCATCAACAACGGCGCTAGCGAATTGATAGCCATGGTACGATCCCACAAATCGACAGTCGTCGAAAGGAGCTCACTCTTAGGCACGCAAGCGGCGTTATTCACGACCGCGTCGAGTTTTCCAAAAGCATTGACGGCGGCCTGGACAATGCGTGTCGGGGCGGCGGGGTCGGATAAGTCGTCCAAATGCAACGTGTTTTCCGCTCCCAGCTCGGCAACGAGTTCCTCCCCTCGTTCGCGGTTCGTTCCGTGTACCAATACGCGGGCACCTTCGGCCACAAAATGCCTGGCCATTTCCGCGCCGATGCCGGTCGTGCTACCGGTGACGATGATAGCTTTGTCCGTGAGCCGCATATTTTCTCCAAAAGGTTGAGGTCGTTTTCAAGGTTGCAGGTTGACCTCCGTCGCCAAACCAATATATCAGGTCACGCATCTGCTGGAATCATGGATGCATGTTAAGATCAATATGTCATCCTGAACCGAGTAACGCGAGGTGAAGGATCTACCAGTGGCGTAACACAACGAACGTGCCAAAACCCCGGAGTTTTGCGCGTTGTGTGAGTTCTACCGTCATTGTGCTTCCTACCCGTTGGAAGATTCTTCGGTCGCCGACCAACGCTGCGCGTCGGTGCCCGCTCCCTCAGAATGACACGCTAACCTTGCGTGTTTGAAAACGGTATTGGTAAACGGCGTGCGGACGACCGGTTGCGCCCGTCGGGTTGCCGGCCGCTCCCAGTCGATTGATAATCTTACCCTTCTAATGTTACGCTAATACGGCCCAACGCTTTCCATCGAACACAACTCATCGCTTAACACGAACGCCAAAGGTTCTTCCATGAAACCAACTCGACGAATTCTGTGTATCTTTGCGATTGTCTTATTCACGCTTCGCCATGCGCAAGCTGATCCACGCCCGAACATTCTTTGGATTACGAGCGAAGACAACGGACCCCATTTGGGCGCGTACGGCGATGAATTCGCCGATACACCCAATCTTGACAAACTTGCGCAGCGCGGGCTGACCTATCTTAATGCCTGGTCCAACGCACCGGTTTGCGCTCCGGCTAGGACAACGATAATTTCGGGCGTCTATCCTCCGGCGATGGGAGCGGAACATATGCGCAGCATGACGCGATTGCCCGAATTCATGAAAATGTACCCGCAATTCCTCCGCGAAGCCGGTTATTACTGTACGAACAACAGCAAGAAAGATTACAACCTCACGGAACCAGCCAAAGTATGGGATGAGTCATCGCGCAAGGCTCATTGGCGCAATCGAAGTCTCGATCAACCGTTCTTTGCGATCTTTAATTTCACCACCAGCCACGAAAGCCAGATCCGCAAGCGGCCGCACAAGGCCGTACACGATCCCAGCAAAGTTCGCGTGCCGGCTTATCATCCAGACACCCCTGAGGTTCGCCAAGATTGGGCTCAATACTACGACAAAATGACCGAGATGGACGCTCAGGCTGGTGACGTGCTTCAGCAGTTAGCTGACGATGGTTTGGCCGACGACACTATCATCTTCTATTACGGAGATCACGGTTCCGGCATGCCACGTAGCAAGCGCTGGCCTTACAACTCGGGGTTGCATGTGCCGCTGATCGTCCATGTGCCGGAGAAGTTCTCCGCCTTGCGACCGGCGGAGTACGAAGCTGGTGGAAAGACCGATCGGTTGGTTGGCTTCATCGACCTGGCACCAACGTTGCTTAGCATCATCGGCGTTAAACCACCCGCCTATATGCAGGGCGGCGCGTTTATGGGAAGGCACGCCGCCGATCCGAGCGAGTATTTGTATGGCTTCCGCGGCCGCATGGACGAACGATACGACATGGTCCGCTCCGTGCGTGACCAACGCTATGTGTACATCCGTAATTACATGCCGCACCGAATCTATGGCCAATACCTAAACTACATGTTCCAAACGCCAACGACTCAGGTTTGGCACCGCATGTTCCATGAAGGGAAACTCAATGCGCGGCAATCGTACTTTTGGCAAGAAAAACCAACCGAAGAGCTTTACGATTTGGTTAGTGATTCGGACGAGGTCAATAATCTAGCCGCATCCACAGACCATGCCGAGATTCTCGCTCGCCTGCGTGCTGCTCATCGTGATTGGGTGTTTCGCGTGCGCGACATCGGTTTTCTGCCTGAGGCGGAAATCCACGCCCGCGCCGCTGACTCGTCACCTTATGAAATCGGCCACGACACGAGTCGATTTGATTTGGAGCAAGCGTTCCAAGCGGCGCAACTCGCTTCACGGCGCAATGTCGACGACGTGCCAGAGTTACTTTTGCTGATGGACAATCAGGACAGTGCCGTGCGTTACTGGGCCACGTTGGGCCTATTAAACCGCGGGCCGGAGATCGAAGGCCAAGAGGTTCTCGAAAAACTCCGCACGGCTCTAACGGATGACTCGAAGAACGTGCGCGTGTTGGCAGCCGAAGCTTTGGGGCGTTTTGGCGGCGACGAGGACCTGCCACAGGCAGTTGACGTATTGATAGAGCTTGCCAATATCGAACAGCATGGCTTGTACATTTCGATGTTCGCGCTGAATTCGCTCGATCAACTTGACAAGAAAGCCGCCGGTTCGCTGGATATCATTCGCGCCTTGCCACGGAGACTTCCGAACAACCCCGCTCGTCTCGGCAACTATGTGCCGCGGTTACTCGAAAAGATCGTGGAGGATTTGGAGAAATGAAGATCGTACGTATCAGCGCTTTCCAAGTTGACCTGCCGCTCCACGAGGGCAGCTATAACTGGTCGGGTGGGAAATCCGTTGGCGTTTTTGATTCGACGGTCGTGCGGATCGAGACGGACACGGGCCTCGTCGGATATGGCGAGGTCTGTCCGCTTGGACCCTGCTACCTGCCATCCTACGCCGCAGGCGCGCGAGCCGGCATCGCGGAATTGGCGCCACAGTTAATCGACGCGGATCCGACGCAACTGGACGTCTTGAATCGGCGCATGGA
>CBDUAB010000470.1:0-4416 GCA_965365045.1 uncultured Planctomycetales bacterium | reverse complement strand
GGCCTGGTTCACCGTCGATTCGCCGATGGCGTCTTGCAACGCGTACATCACCAGACTGCCTTTGTTGTAATGGATGTAGGGCTGATTCTCGACGAGTGCCAACGGCATCTCCTTCTTGCGCTCCATCCCTCGACCCATCAAATAGCGATCAAGTTCGTAGCTCAGGAAACGTTTCATCTTGGCGGCGCCAAACGTGTGTTTCATGACCATTAGTGCGGAGTATTGGGCCATCGTTTCTGACAGCATGGTGGCGCCTTGCACGTTTCCACCGATGACCTGATGCGCCCACCATTGGTGCGCAACCTCATGCGCCGTGATATAAACGGGATAGTTAATGTCCTTTTCGTCGTCCGGGTCCACACGGGCGATGAATCCAAGACTCTCGGAATAGGGAATCGTGTTGGGAAATGACTGAGCGAATTGCTGATAGCGAGGGAATTCGAGAATGCGAACTTGCTTGTGCTGGTAGGGGCTGAAATTCTTTGTGAAATAATCGAGTGATGTTTTGATGGCAGTTACCATGGAGTCAAGATTGTACTCGTGGCCTTTCTGGTAATAGATTTCGATAGCCACGTCGTTCCACTGATCTCTGAGCACTTCGTAGCGTGCGGACAGGAACGAATAGAAACAGAGGATCCGCCCATCGCTCTTGTAATGGAAATATCGACGACCATCTTCGGTCCACTCTCGCTGCAGAGATCCCGGCGCGACGGCGATCTGGTCCGGCGTCGTGCTCACCGTGGCTTCAAAGTCAATCCAATCGGCGTCCGTCGAAATATAATGGTTGCGACGGGCGGCCATGTCATCGATGCTCGCCATGCGGTCTTTGGGCTGCAGGTCATGCTTGCGTCGATCGGAGTCTTCGGAAAGCTCCGCGGCGGCGACGTAGCCAATACGAGGCAAATTGGAATGATTGAAGAACGTCCCGTTATGGACGACCCGCGTAGTCCGCCTATTGTTGGTGAACCCCTGCGTGGCGTAGTCGAGGTCGAAATCAAGCGCAAGTGACTCGCCAGGTTGCAGCGGCTGTGGCAAATTGAAAATGTAGACACCGCTCCTCTCATCTTCTTGGCTGGCTTGCCGTGCCGTGCCGACGGACAGTTGATGTATTTCGATTCGCTGAGGCAAGTTTACGAAGACCAGCGAGATCGGCTCATTGGTCTTATTCTTCAACTGGTAGCTACCTCGGGCGTGCAGGCGGAGGTCCTCCGGATAGATGTCAACGTTCACGTTGACGGATTGAATCCGGGGTTGCGGTGAATCCTCGTATTTCTTGTACTGCTTTTCGTACTCGACCTGACGAAGCTGAGTATCGTACCGAGTGCGGTATTCATTGAGGACATTGGTGTTGTAAAAGATAAACCCGCCCAAGGCGATCCATGCGATCAGCGCCACAGTCGATAGCACCTGTAGCGGCCGCGTGAATCGAGCCCAAGCCAATTGCAGTCTCTTGCGCCAGCCGACTTCAAGGCCCCGTATCCAAAGCAAATTGGTCAAGATGGCGAGCAAGATCGCCACGGTCGTCCAATAAAGATTGAACCAGATGATGGGTCCGATGAAATGACCGAACCCGTTCATATCCGAGTAGGTGTAGCCAGGCGTCGACGCGTATCGATAGAGACGGTGTTCGAAGCCGAAATTAGACGCAAACGCGGTGACGATGAAATAAATCACCATCACGAAATGGCCAAGGTACTTGTGATTCACCATTGTCTGAACGGTAATTGCTAGTACGGACACAAGGCAAACTCGGATCAGTTGAATCCCAAATAGGTCTTGGACGTAGAGCCCGAGCTGAAATTGGTAAAAACCTTGCGTCGCCTGGACGCACATGCCGCTGAGCATGACGACTCCGAACAAGAATACCTGTACCAGAATCAGTGCCAGGGCCTTGGAGACGAACGGCAGCCAAGTTGGTGTGGGGAGAACGTCGCAGATCTGATGCATGTCTGCTTCACGCTCGCGCCACACCATTTGCCCGGAATACACAACGATGATTATCAGCAGGAAAATCTCAAATGTGCCTCGGGCTAACTCGACGATCGTCGCAGTGACTGGGTACACCGACGTACCGAATACCGATTCCATGAACCGGGAGGAGATGAAAATAAACGCGATGCCGGAGATGACGATCAGCAGAAATCCAATGCTCGTGACCGTGCGACGAAACTCAAGCCAGGTGAGTCGTGGCAACAGGAGAAGAGGATTTCGCAAGCGAATGGCCGTCCGTGGCAGTGCAACATCCGACGCCCGTACGGAAGTTGCTGCCGTGTCTTTCACTCGCTTGGTGTCTTCTCCGCCTTGCGCGAAACGAAATCGATAGAGCGTGAATCCGAAAATCGCAGTGGCAACGGCCAACCACAGTACACGGTTGATCAGTAGCAGTCCCGCCAATGGCACTTGATTCGTATTCTTTTCCGCAACCGTCCAATACTGCGTGACGTATTCGAACGCAAAATTGCCGAATGGATCGATAAGGCCGGCGAAGTACTTACTTTCGAGGTCCGTGGCCAGCGTGGCCGCGATCAGATAGCCAACGAAGATCAGCACAGCGCTGACGTAGACCGGCAGCATCTTGCGGCTAAGCACCGCCATCGCAAAAAAGATCGCACCGATAAAAAGGTTGTTGGGAATGATGCTGAGAAAAAACGGCTGCAAGTATGCCAACATGTGATTGGGGCCGATAAGCTGTTCATCCAGAAACGGCATCCAGCTACCCAGAACGGCGCCAAATCCGATGCTGGAAAAGATGAAAAGCAACAGGATGTTCGAAGCGATGAAGCGCCCGGCGAGATACTGAATCTTGGAAATTGGTTCCGTGAACACCAGGGGATAGGTGTTGTGTTGAAAGTCCTGTTGGCCGCTGTATCCCATCACGGCCGCGATGACGAGCAAACCGTAGAAGCTCAGCGAGCTGATAAATGCGAACAACAAATACGGTGAGTTGATGACTACCTTGCCGCCAGCGCCAAGGCCGATATTAACGCTTTGGAATGCACCACCCGCCGCGATCACCATGAGGTAGCCGAGTGCAAGGAACAGTGTGAAATAAACGTAAGTCGAAATGCGCCGGAGGCCGTTGTTTAACTCGAACAGCGCGATTGCTTTCACCATGGGACACGTGTCAGGCGTATTGGGTTTGTGTTACGGCTGATACTGAACGACCGGTCGCGTGGGAGAATACGAAATCCGAATCACGTGCCAACCGGTTCGGCATCGTGCTGTTTGATCGCCCAAAAATAAACATCCTGTAGTTCGGGCGCTACTGACTCGAACGTGGCATCGGGTTCGTCCTCACTACATACATGAATCAGCGATCGGCCAGCGAACAGCCGCGTCGAAATTACCGGGAACTGCTCCTCGCATGCCGCCAAATCGGACTTGTCGATGACCTTCTTCCAGACACGCCCTTCCAATTGACCCGAAAGCTCGTTGGGCTTACCCGATAGGATTACGCGTCCGCGATGGATAATTGCCATCTGCTGACATAGGTCGCTGATATCGGCGACGATGTGCGTCGACAGAATCACGACGATGTTTTCACCAATTTCGCTCAGCAAATTGAGAAACCTTACTCGTTCCTCCGGGTCGAGCCCGGCCGTGGGTTCGTCGACAATGATTAGCTTTGGATCACCGAGCAACGCTAGGGCAATGCCAAACCTTTGTTTCATACCGCCCGAAAAGCCACCGAGGTGCCGCTTGCGTACGTCGTGTAGATTCGTCTTTTGAAGCAGTTGGCTGACGACGTCGCGCCGGTGACGTGCCGGGCCAATGCCCTTGAGTACCGCAAAGTGATCAAGCATTCGCAGCGCAGTCACTTTGGGGTAGAGCCCAAATTCTTGAGGCAAATAGCCGAGTAACCTGCGCACCGCATCTTTGGAGCGCAGGACATCGAGATCGTCGAGAAAGATCTCACCGGTGTCCGGCTCTTGCAGCGTCGCAATCGTGCGCATCAACGTCGACTTACCCGCTCCATTCGGCCCCAATAGGCCAAACATGCCGGTCGGAATCGTGAGAGACACATCGCTCAGCGCTTGAACGCCGTTGCGATATCGTTTGGAGAGTTTTTGGATGGTGAGTTTCATGTTGCCCTAAACTCGAAACTTAAGAAGTGCCTTCCGGCCTACGCCAAAATGTCATGCACGACATCTCCGTATACGTCCGTCAGACGGAAGTCGCGACCGGCATAACGATACGTCAAACGCTCGTGATCTAATCCCAAGGCGTGGAGCAACGTCGCGTGAAGGTCGTGCATGTGAACCGGATTCTCTACTGGATAATAGCCAAAGTCATCCGTTGAACCGTACGTAAGCCCGCTGCGCACGCCGCCGCCAGCCATCCACATCGTAAACGCCCGCGGATGGTGATTGCGACCATCGCCGTTTTCGGCCGTCGGCGTTCTCCCGAATTCGGCAC
>CBDUAB010000469.1:0-4419 GCA_965365045.1 uncultured Planctomycetales bacterium | reverse complement strand
CTCGGCAAAAAGAACATGCCGAGGGAGCAGATTGCCGCCAACGTCAGGAACAGGCCAATCACTCGTGAACGATTCGAACCGAAGAAACGATCCGACATCCAACCGCTGGTCATGGCCCCCAACGCCATGCCGATGGGCAGGGCAATGCTGATCCACTTCGTCTCGGAGTTCTTCCAGTCCTCACCGAGAAAGTGCACCGGCACCCACACCAGCAGCCCATAACGGGCCAGGCTCTGAAAGCCGATGGCCACACTGGCGACAAGAAATCGGGGGGTTGTCAGGGCAAATCGGTAGCGATGCCAAGAGGACTCCGCGTCGATTGCCGCGTCTTGCGAATTGGCGTCCTGGACGCGGTCCTCTCCGTATTCCATTGGCGGAAAGCCCAGATCCTCGGGACGATCCCGAACGACCAGATAGTACGTAGCTCCACCAAGCAACAACAGCAGCACGGGCAGACGAAATATCCATCGCCAGTCCAGCTGCGCTTCCAAAATGAGCGTCGAGGTGGCGTACGTCAACACGGACCCCATCCCCGCGGCAAACACGTAGAACCCATATACCTTTCCCCGCTCCGAATGTCCCCACCAGTTCGAAAGCACCCGGCTTCCCGGAGCCCAGCCCATGGATTGCGCGTAGCCATTGGCCGCCCAGGGCACAACGAGGCTAGTAAGATTCGTGCCGAAACTGGCAACCCAATTCAGAGCGCAGGAGAGAAACGCGCCCAGGCTCATCATCCGCCGGCCGCCGAACTTGTCGCCGAAGTTCCCGTTGATCGACTGGCCGACGGCATACGACCACAACAGGGCCGCGCTGGCCCAGCCCAGCGTCACCTTGGAAATCCCCAGTTCCTCCTCGATGCCAGGAATCGCGAAGCCGAACGAATGTCGGCCGGTGTAGAAGAAGAGATAACAAAACATCGTTGCCAACAGCATACGCCATTGCGCCGCCCGAAACGAAGACGATTCGGCCATAACGGTGTCCTAAGATTTAGGGACGTTCGCCGCGTGCAAGTCGTTGATTGACGTCTTCGATCACAGGTTCAATCTCTGCGAATGAATCGATGACGTAGTGCGCGCCTGCCTTGCGCAGAATCTCGCGGGTTTCATCGTGTCGCCGATCGAATTCTGCCGCCGGCATGTCGTCCGCTTCCTGGTAACTGTTGATGTTCATGTAGTTGCTGTATCGCGACACTCCCACCGACCAACAACCGCCATTCAACCCCTCGCCAATTCCACTGACCGTATCGTCAACTTTGATCACCGCTTGAATTGGCCAGGCGTCCATCAAATCCAGGTTGCGATAGACCATAAACGGACGAGGACGCGCGCCTTGGGCCACCTCGTCACCCGCCACCGAAGCGTCCAACTCCATGCCTTGTTCTTTGGCAGCCTTTTCCAAGATGTTGACCATCGGCCGCGTGAACCCCGTGGAACAACCCACCTTGATACCTTGTTGTTGCAACCGGGAGACGACATCGGCCACACCCGGTAAGAGTCCGGTATGCGCGGGCAAACAGGCAAGTTGCGAGGGAACAAAAACCTCGAACATACGGTCGACGTCGCTTTGATCCGGATATTTGCCGTGCACGTCCTTCCAGCGATCGCGGATTTGTGGATCTTCGGTCAAGGCCTTGATGTGCAAATCCTTGCGGAGCCCCATGGGGCCACGGGCCTCTTTCATCGAGATGGTTACGCCTTCTTTTTCGAAGACTTCCGCAAAAACGACCGCCGGGGCGATGACGTAAGCATCGGCCGTGGTACCGCTCCAGTCCAACACCAGTGCCTTGACGCGTCCTCGATACTCACGACGAAAAACAAAGTCACTTTGGAAACCCATGTTCACGTTATCCTGTCAGTAACACTATTTAATCGATTCGAGCAGCTGCAGCAGCTGCACCGTGGTCATTTTCCGTGGATTGTTTTGGAGTCGATCGAGGTTCACGCTTTCCGCAATACTCTTCAATGTCTGATGTCCCGTGATCTCAAGCTCGCTCAATCGCGCCGCACATCCAATCGACTCCATTAATTCGGCAATTTTTGCGCGGCCGTCTTGGACGTTTTTGCAACCAAGCTTTGCGAGAATGAGGTCGATCATTTTACGAACATGCTCCACGCCACGCGCGTCCGTGACGTCCTCTACTGTTACGTCGGCGTTAAACGTCAGAACGGAGCCCAAAGTCAGCGCAACCGCGTGGCCATGAGCAATACCGAAATCGTGCGTGATTTTGTACGAGATCGCATGGGGTGCCGTTGTCTTGGTAATGTTAATCGCCTTGCCAGCAAGATGGGCAGCGCGCGACATGGCTGCCCGCGCATCGGGGGTCGGCGCATGAACGGCCATCTCGAGATTATTCAGGATCAGCGACAGTGCCTCCACGGAATAATCAATGGATTCTGTCGTTGAACGAATGCACCAAATTGACTCGATGGCTTGAGCCAATGCGTCAAGGCCTGTCTCGGCCGTTATTTTTGGAGGGACGGACTCAGTGAGTCGCCAATCGACGACCGCGACATCCGGCATGATCGAATGATGGGCAATCGATTGCTTCACTCCGTCGCAGTAAAGCACGGCGAAGTGGGTTGCTTCGCTACCAGTACCCGCCGTCGTGGGCACGGCTACCAAGGGGCACGCCGATTGCTCGATGAGACTGTTGTCCGCAATGATGTCGGCCGGCGAGTGACGTTGAGTGGCAAGACAACGAATGAGTTTCGCGACGTCGATCGCAGTGCCTCCGCCAACCGCAACCATGACATCACACGGTATTCTTCGATATTGCTCGACGCCCTTCAAAACATCTTCACAACGCGGGTTGTTTTCAAACGCGTCAAATTCAACAACGTTCCGGGCTTCCCAATGTCGTGCCAGCAGCGATCGTGCCCCGGAGGAATCGTAAGCCAATCGGTCCAGGACGAGAAACACCGACTTCGCACCAACCTCCGCCAACATATCACCAACCTGCGTAATACGTGTAAACACGCACGGTTGCTTCTCGCCATCCACATGCATGTCACGTTCGACGAAGTCCGGCTTGGTGGTGATCTGGACCACGGAAAATCTCCTCGCCCTCGGTGATCTTGCAAGTGTTGCACGAACAGGATGAACTCTGCTCAAGGTACACACAGCTTGACTGCGAGTCAACTCGGAGGAGAAAACAGTGCAACCGTGTTATCCAAAGTCGGATTTGGTCGTATGCTCGGCGAGCGACCTGCGGGCGCGTTCTCGTCAGACCGAAGACTCAAGGAAAACACACAGCACCTCTGCCGCGCGCTTGGATCGATTGATAAGGCGATGTGGAACGTTGGCATCAAAGTACAAGCAATCACCGCCGCGGAGAGAATGCGTTTCGCCGTCGTATTCGAACTCGACGTTTCCGGATTGCACCATCAAGAATTCTTCGCCTTCATGAGCTAATGCCTGTTCTCGCGCGACACCAGCTGGAACCGTCAGCAGAAACGGATCCATCAAACGATGGGGGCGTTTGTGCGCGAGCGATTCGTAGGTTGTCGTGTTGGACTTACTGCGGTCGCGATCAATGACCTTCCGCTCATTCTTGCGAATCACGACGAGTGTTGGCTTTTCATCGAGCCCCTCGACAAGCTCGGAGACTTTGACACCCAAGGCCACGGAGATCTTCCCCAAAGCCGTGAGTGAGGGTGTGATCCGAAAATTCTCCACCTTGGACAACCAACTACGCGTGAGGCCAGTACGAGACGCCACTTCATCGAGCGTTAACCGCTGGTCCAAACGAGAGTTTCGAATTCGCTGGGCGAGTTCTACGAGATTCATAGGGTTGATTTTAAATCAACAGCTCAGCGGGAGCAAATGTCCGGCCCCGATTTTGAAAAACGTCGGCAATTGTGGTTCACACCGATGCTGAGAGGCGGAAACGCTGATTGGTTTTCGGTCGACAAAATTGAAAAAAGTTAGTTGACTGCAAATCACATTTGTTGTAGCATCTGTACTTACGCGTGAATTGTGTAAACCCCGATAGATCTAGTTTTTGAAAAGCGGGCAGCCAATCCAAGGCACTTTGAGGATCTCTCTCACCGCATTGAAGTTGCGGGAAGAGAGATATCTTCAAAGTGCTTTTTTTATTGCGCTGCAGATTGGATCGCAAAAGCTGGCCGGTTGGCGGCCGGCCGCTAACTACGGCATTTCAAGTATTTCGATTCAGCTTCTTTCGAATGAGATTCCCATCCTTAGAGAAAATGGAGACACCAAGATGAGCAAGTACTTCCTGAGCATTGCCGCTTGCGGCATTTTGCTATCTTGCGGGCAAGCGAGAGCAGAAATGGTCGCCGCCTGGACGTTCGACAGTGATTTCACCGCCGACGCCGGCGGCGCTGCGTTCGATTTGACGGCGAACAACGGCGCCACGGCCGGTGAGTCCGGCGGGAAGTTCGGCAATGCCGCGAACTT
>CBDUAB010000468.1:0-4419 GCA_965365045.1 uncultured Planctomycetales bacterium | reverse complement strand
AGCGTACCTCGAAACGAGGCCGAACATGAGCAACCCATTTCAGACCGTTTGGTGGCGTACTTTCTACGGCAAAAACGCCGGCAAACTATGGTTGGGTCAGGCATTGATTCTGTTTGCCATCGGCTTTGCCATCGGGAGTCTGAAGAGTGCTCCGGCCACTACATCCACCACCGATCCTGGCGACGCCCATGCGACGCATGCCGATGCGCCTCGGATATGGACCTGCTCAATGCACCCGCAAATTCGCCGCGACGGCCCTGGCAAGTGCCCGCTGTGCGGCATGGATTTGGTGCCCGTCAAGGCGTCAGCGGGTGGCATGCGGACGATCACGATCAGTCCCACCGCGCGAAAGCTGATGAACGTTCAGACGACACCTGTCGAGCGACGCTATGTCACGGCTGAAGTGCGGATGGTGGGAAAGGTTGAATACGACGAAACGCGTGTTTCCCACATTACGGCTTGGGTCTCGGGCCGGCTTGATCGGCTCTACGTCGATTACACCGGCATCGAAGTCAAAGAGGGTGACCACCTCGTTTACATCTACAGCGAGGAATTGTACTCGGCGCAGGCAGAATTGATTCAAGCGATCAAGAATCGGCGTGAGCGGCCACGGACGACAACAACGTTGATTCAACCGATTGATCTCGTGGAATCCGCACGAGAGAAGCTCCGTCTTCTTGGGCTGACGGCCGACCAAATCAACGAGATCGAACAGCGTGGCACGCCCGCGGACCACATCACGATCTATTCGTCCATCGGCGGCATTGTCATCGAAAAGCTGCGACAAGTGGGCGATCGTGTCCGTACGGGTGACCGCATCTACACCGTAGCCGATCTAAAACAGTTGTGGGTCAAACTCGACGCCTATGAATCTGACCTCGTTTGGCTTCGTTACGGGCAGGAAGTCGAGTTCACCACGGCAGCCTATTCGGGTGAGACGTTTACAGGACGCATCGCGTTTATTGATCCGGTACTTAACAAAGATACGCGGACGGTAAAAGTGCGAGTGAACGTGCCCAACCAGGATGGCAGGCTCAAGCCGGAGATGTTTGTAAGCGCCGTCGTGCGTTCAAGGGTCGCATCAGGTGGACGCGTAATGGATGCGGCGCTCATCGGAAAATGGATCAGCCCGATGCATCCCGAGATCGTCAAAGACGAGCCAGGCAACTGTGACATCTGCGGGATGCCATTGGTGCGAGCCGAAACGCTCGGCTACGTCACCGCCGAACCGGAGGATAACTCGAAACCGCTTGTCATTCCTGTGACCGCCGCGCTAGTCACCGGCAGGCGAGCCATCGTTTACATCGAAGATCCTACGGCCGAGGAACCAACGTTTGAGGGCCGTGAAATTGTACTGGGACCTCGCGCCGGCGCGTACTACCTGGTGCGCAGCGGACTAAAGGAAGGCGACCTTGTCGTCACCAATGGCAACTTCAAGCTTGACAGCGCCCTGCAGATCTCGGCCAAGCCATCCATGATGACACCCGCAGGCGGCGGTGAAGGCAGCGGTCAGAAACCACAGCCGGGAGAAATGCCGAGTCATCAAATGGCATTGCCTTCTCAGTTCCGTGCGCAACTAGATGCTTTGGATGGTGCCTTCGATGATGTAACCGCGGCCATTCAAGAAGCGGACATGGCGAAGATTCGTGCATCATTTAGCATTTTGGGGCAGGCACACTCGCGGATTGATAACAACTTACTCACAGGCCACGCGAAGATGCTCTGGGGTGAGTTTGCTATGCTACTCGGGAACGACGCGGTTGAGGGTCGAGAAGTCGCTACGCTTCAAGATGCCGACCGCGTGTACTTGGTATTAAGCCGGCACATTCAGCGAGTTCGCGAGCAGTTCGGTATGACGCATGGCGAGGATGATCAAGAGATCGCCAAGCTGGACGTGCCGCCGGAGTTTCAGGCTCAGCTTGCCCGCTTGTGGCAGGTGTACTTGCCGCTTGTTCAGGCGCTGGCTGGTGACAATCTTCAGGCCGCCCGCCAGAGCATTACCGCGCTGCAGCCGGCGCTTGTTTCAATCGACCCAGGCAGCCTTCAAGATGAGGCGGCGGTGGTTTGGAAGAAAGAACACACCAACCTGACGAAGATTATTTCGAACTTCACTCAGGCCGCCGACATTGAGGCGACTCGGTCGGTGTTCGTCCTGCTATCTGACGAGATGCTCGTGCTGGTCCGATCCTTCGGCCTGGGAGATGTTGGGCAAGTCTACGAACTTCACTGTCCGATGGCGTTCAAAGGCCGTGGGGCAAGTTGGCTGCAGAACAACGATCAGGTAAAGAATCCATATTACGGGGCAACGATGCTCGAGTGCGCGGATCGTGTTGAACTAATTTTTCCCGTAGGCACAGGTCGAGAATCTCACAGCCAGTAGAGGATTGATTGAAAATGGCAACCGGTCCACAAAACTCACATCAGATCGACCGGCTTTCGCTGTTGGACAAGATCATCCGCTTTTGCCTGTACAACAAGTTGGTTGTGCTGTTGTTCGTTGTCGCCATTCTCGCTTGGGGCGCGATGGTCGCTCCATTCGATTGGGACTTGGGCGGCTTGCCACGCAATCCGGTGCCCGTCGACGCGATTCCGGATATTGGCGAGAACCAACAGATTGTCTTCACGCAGTGGATGGGCCGTTCGCCGCAGGATGTCGAAGACCAAATTGGCTATCCGCTCACGGTCGCCTTGCTCGGCATACCCGAAATCAAAACGATCCGTAGCTACTCGATGTTCGGCTTCTCGACGATTTACGTTATCTTCAACGAGAAGGCCGACTTCTACTGGTCGCGTACACGAGTGTTGGAAAAGCTGAATAGTCTACCCGCTGGCACGCTTCCGGCAGGTGTACAACCAGCGCTGGGTCCGGACGCGACGGCCCTCGGACAAATCTTTTGGTATACGCTGGAAGGCCACGATCCCGACGGCAATGTCGTCGGCGGTTGGGATCTACACGAACTGCGAACCGTTCAGGACTGGTATGTCCGCTACTCGCTGACCGCGGCCGAAGGCATCAGCGAAGTCGCCTCAATTGGCGGCTTCGTCCAGGAATACCAAGTCGACGTTAACCCAGACGCGATGCGGGCCAACAAAGTCAGTCTGGCAGAGGTCTTCAATTCCGTGCGAATGACGAATGTCGACGTCGGCGCTCGCACGATTGAGCTGAATAAGACTGAATACGTGATCCGCGGGCTCGGTTTCATCAAGCAGATTGAAGACATCGAAAAGACAGTCGTCAAAGTCAACGACAACGTGCCGATTACGATCAAAGACGTTGCCACGGTGACGCTAGGACCCGCTCTACGCCGCGGGGCACTCGACAAAGAAGGCGCGGAAGTTGTCGGTGGGGTATGTGTCGTCCGTTACGGCTACAACCCTCTGGAAGCGATCAAGAACGTCAAGAAGAAGATCGACGAAGTATCTCCTGGCCTGTCGACCAAGGTGTTGATCGACTACAAGAAGACATCACGCGACGAAATTGTGGAGTACGCCAAGTCCCACAATTTCCCTGCTTTCGCTGACGATGAGTTGAACCGCAAGGCTTGGGTCCAGCATCTGCGGCCGCTGGATTCCGATCAACGTCCCGAATGGGCTACGATCAGCCAGATCACCATTGTCCCTTTCTACGACCGCTCGGGGTTGATTTACGAAACGCTTGGTACGCTGAAAACGGCGCTTAGCGAAGAAATTCTGGTGACGATTATCGTCATCCTTGTCAGCGTGCTGCACCTGCGCAGCTCGATACTGATAAGCGCCTTGTTGCCGCTCGCCGTCCTGATGTGCTTCATCGCGATGAAAACATTCGGTGTCGATGCCAACATTGTGGCTCTGTCGGGGATCGCCATTGCCATTGGCACGATGGTGGACATGGGCATCATTCTTTGCGAGAACATCCTCAAACGCCTCGATGAG
Organism: uncultured Planctomycetales bacterium; assembly: GCA_965365045.1. GTDB lineage: Bacteria > Planctomycetota > Planctomycetia > Pirellulales > Pirellulaceae > CBDUAB01. The sequence continues at coordinate 507 of CBDUAB010000468.1, read as the reverse complement.
GCGGCTCCCGAGGAAGATCGAGGCGAAGTCATCTTTCGCGCCTCCAGTGAAGTGGCAGGCGCGGTCCTCACTGCGGTCTCGACAACAGTCATCAGCTTTCTACCCGTGTTCACGATGATTGGTGCCGAGGGGAAACTGTTTAAACCGTTGGCCTTCACCAAAACGTTTGCGCTTATCGCGGCCGTGATCGTCGCCTTGACGATCATCCCGCCGGCAGCGCACATGCTGTTTGCTAGCCGCGTACGAGGGGAGAAGTTGCGGCGGTACCTCCATTGGGGCCTGATTGTTGTCGGCGCGGCAATCCTGTTGCTGGCGATACAAGCCGCCACGCCGCTTAGCTTGGCCGGTCCGATGCCACACTTTCCCATTCCCTGGTGGGCCGGTGCTATTCTGGCCGCGATTGGAACCTACAAACTGCTCGCAGGCCGCCTGCCGGTGCGCTATCGAGAGTGGGCACCATTGGCTGCCAACGCGTCTCCAAGGTGAACAAAAACCACTACACGGTAA
>CBDUAB010000467.1:0-4423 GCA_965365045.1 uncultured Planctomycetales bacterium | reverse complement strand
CTCAATCTCAAGATGCGCTACGACGATGGGTTTATTGCATACTTGAACGGTGTTGAGGTCGCCAGTGCGAACGCACCCATCGGTGCCACTTGGAACACACTGGCAGCCGTATTCCATGCTGATGGTACCGCGCTCGTTTTCCAGGACTTTGACATATCGCAGTTTATGGATCAGTTGCAGGTCGGCAACAACGTGCTGGCAATCCACGGCATGAACATTAATTTGTTGAGTTCAGACTTCTTGATCGGTGTTGAACTCGTCACCGGTGAATCGGCGCCGGGCCTTATTTCCGCGACCGCTCAGACATACATGGGCAACATCACGTTGGACCAAAGCACCAAGGTCAAAACACGCGTGTTCGACGGCAACGAGTGGAGCGCGCTGACGGAGGCGTCGTTTGCCGTGGAAAGCCCACTACGGGTAAGCGAGATCTACTACAATCCGCCCGGTAGTGTTGAAACGACGGAGTTCATCGAACTCGTGAACACGGGCGCTAATCCCGTCAACTTGTTGGGGGTCGGGTTTGTTACCGATAACACGGGAGCCGGAATCGATTTTATCTTTCAGCCAGGTGACGCGGTGTTAAGTCTCGATTCGGCTCAGCATATTGTGATTGCCAAGGATCCCGCGGCGTTTCGGGTGGCTTATCCTGATCTGCCGGCCGAAATCCTCGTTGCCGATCGGGGATTTGGAGGCCAACTAAGCAACGGCGGCGAGAAACTCACGCTTGTCGATCGAGGTGGCAGTACCATTCAGGAGTTTCGTTACGACGACGATTGGTATCCCGTCACCGATGGAGACGGGTATTCACTCACCATTGTGAACGCCGCGGCGGAACTTGATGTCTGGAGCACCGCGGCCGGATGGATGTCGAGTTCACAGATTGGCGGCAGTCCCGGCACGGCGGATGCCGGCGTCCAGCAGATTCTGAGGCCGGATGTACCTGCATTGCCAATCCGCGGAGGTGGTTTGCTGGTGGACGGGCTCGCTGATCTGGCCGCCGGAGCTGCCCAGCAACTTGCAGTCGCCGTGGAAGACCCGGCGGAAGACGCGCCAAAGCTGCGTTTGGTTGGGGCCGTTCCACTAGGTTTGGCCGACGTGCTGTTTGGCGATGATCCGCCCCTGGTCCATGAACCGCGAGAGGATCTTGTCTTCGTCGACTTAGCGCCCGAACCCGTGGCGGAAGACAAACGTGAAGTCGAATTCTTGGCGTGGCGAAGGAGCGACGATCTTGGATTGATTCGTGAAATTCGCGGGTCTGAAACCGAGCGGTTGGCGGTTCGTGACGGGCTGTTTGCATTGCCTCAGCTACAGCAGCTACTGAATTAATCGTTCACTGGGACAAGGTCACCGGCGACCTTGACCGACGAGCCAATTCAAACGCACGCTGCTTACGAGAATATTGCCAATCAATTCGATTGGACGGTATTCCAACACAATAAAATCACCTGGTTGAATGGACACCCGTTCAGCCGGATCGATCATGGCACGCCGTAAGTCGACTTCGATCGGGACCTGTTCACCGCACATTTCGCGAACGACGATCACTCGCGTGGGAGGAAAGATCGCACCGATATTACCGCCGCCGCTGAGAAACGAATCATTCGCTCCGGTGGCTGACGAAAAATTTCCACCGGTCATCGCGATCGCTTGCACTACGTCGATATCGTAGTCGCGCGGAATCGGGTATTGGCCGCCATTCAACAAACCGCCGGTGTAAAAGACTTCCGTTTCTCGTGATTGGACAAATACAACGTCACCGGCGTTCAAGATGATATCCTTCTCGCTCACGTTGGGAAGGGGATCGTTCGGTCCCAAACGAAGTGGAATGCGAACGACGTTGGGATGGCCCACGAATTCCGCGCGCGAATCTGGATCGCTCATCGATTCCATGAAATAGTCACGTTGTTGTGGGTCGGAGAATCCTCCCCGTAGAATGATGACTTCGCTTTTCGCGTCGTTGCCAGGCATACCTCCCGTTGCGCTCAAGGCGTGTAGGACGTCATTCTCGTATGCCCGCAGATCAATGGCATGACTCATTCCCTTGCGTGTCGTTCCCAACATCATTGCCAGCGCAGCACGATCAGGTGCCACGTTACCAAGGTTTGACATTCCCGAAAGGCTCTCGTCTTCGCGAACCACCAGGATGTGATACGTTCGTGGTCGCATTAGCGTCACGATGATACGGTCGCGATCTGCCTTGAGAATTCTGCGGTTGATGTACGACTCACGAATCTTCTGTTCCGCCTGCGCCAATGTCAGGCCGCGGAGGTCCAGGGCCGGTAGCAAAGGCAACGATATGGTGCCGTTCTCGCGAATGGGGACGGGATAACCGATCGCCGGTGGAAACTCGCCAGTTTCAGGAAAGTGGACCGGTGGCGGCTCTTCCTTGGATCCCAAGACGCCTTCGATGTACACGCCCAACACGTCGCGTTCATCGAGGAGATACGCTTCAGGTGGCGTCTGTCGTAAGCGAATGAAGTTGATTGGTTCCTTATCACTACGCGACTCATAGAATCCAGAGCCGACGCAGTATCCTGGTACCGTTTGCCGGTAGGCGGAGCAACCTGACGCCAACGTCACGCATGCCATCAATGCCAGTAAGCCATAGTACGTTTTCCGGTTGACCATCCTGGTCTTCCTTTCGTGCGAGTGCCTGTCCGTGCTCTCGGAATGCAGGTTGAAATGCACTCAAAGCGTCTTCAAACGTCCGTCCGGTCGAAACAAACACATTTTCCTGAGATAATCATTTCACCAGTCACCCGTGCGCGGGTTATTCCGGTTATGCGGATGAATCGGACTCTCTAAGGCCGCAGAACAAGAAAATTCGGTTCAAGCAGTAAAACTTGCTTATTTTACCTGGATTGCCAAACGGCATAAACGAGGAGCAATGGCATGGCACGATGGCGCGTCGCGGGTGTCAATTTTGATCATTTCCACATGCTCGATAATCTGCGGTTTGCCGCCAGGCACGAGGACGTCGAGATCGTGGGGATAAGTGACGAACAAGCGGAACGGATGGAGCCGGCTCGGCGTGAATTGGGGCTGCAATCGCAATGCGTGTTCACTGATTATCGACAGTGCATGGAAGCCACCAAGCCGGACTTGGTACTCCTTTGTCCAGCCACTGCCGAACACGGAATATGGACGGAGCGAATCTCGGAGTACGGGGCTCACATTCTCATGGAAAAGCCGTTCGCGGCGTCCTTGTCCGAAGCGGACCGGATGGTTGCGGCCGTGGCTGGGTCGGGCAAGCAGCTCGCCATCAATTGGCCGCTGGCTTGGTATCCCGTACATCGCACTGCCAAACGCCTCATTGAAGAGGGTCAAATCGGTGATCTGATCGAAGTGCATTTCTATGACGGGAATCGTGGCCCCATGTGGCACGCGGCCGGAAAAGAAGAACGCACGACCGAGCAAGTGATAAAGGAAAAGCCAGAGAGTTGGTTTTACAAAAAGTCCCATGGAGGTGGGTCGTTGCTGGACTATTTGGGTTACGGTTCGACATTGGGAACTTGGTATCTCGATGGTCGCCGTCCTCTGGAAGTGACCGCGATCATGGATCAGCCGCCTGGTTTGGAGGTCGATGAACACTCGATCACGATCGCGCGTTATGAATTCGGACTATCGAAATTCGAAACCCGCTGGGGGACTTTCACGGATCCTTGGACGCATCAGCCACAGCCGAAATGTGGCTTTGTCATTGTCGGGGCGGCGGGAACCATTAGCAGCTACGATTATGAGCCGACGTTGCGCTTGCAGACGGCGTCGGATCCGGCTGGTCGCGATCTGACCGTGGACACACTGTCGCCGCCCCGGCAAGATCCCGTGCAATACTTTTTGGATTGCCTCGGACGCGACGTGGAAGTAGACGGTCCGCTTTCACCAGCAATTAGCCGCATTGGCCAACAGATTGTGGACACGGCGGCTGAAAGCGCGGCGCAAAAGCGATCGTTGCCGCTGATTGGTTGATTTCTCATGCCAATCATCACACTCATGACGGACTTCGGCGTGTCGAGTCCTTATGTCGCCGAAATGAAAGGAGTCATCCTTTCGATTTGTGCCACCGCCAACATTGTCGATCTCACGCACGCGGTCCCCGCACAAGACGTCATGGCAGGGGCGTTCCTCTGGAAGCAGGCCACAATGACGTTTCCGCCCGGGGCGATTCACGTCGCGGTCGTTGATCCAGGTGTCGGATCGGAGCGGCCCATTGTGGCGGCCCGTTGTAGTGGTAGCATCTTTATCGCGCCGGACAATGGTCTGCTTGGCTTGATCGTGGAATCAGTTCCGCCGGACCTCATTATTGAACTTGATGATCCTGCCTTTTGGCGCGAAACGGTATCGGCGACGTTTCACGGCAGGGATATTATGGCGCCTGTCGCGGCGCATTTGAATCAGGGCGTCGCGATGGAAGAATTGG
>CBDUAB010000466.1:0-4424 GCA_965365045.1 uncultured Planctomycetales bacterium | reverse complement strand
CCGAACGCAGCGTCGAGTATTCGCCCGTGAAGAACGCCACCGGGAGCGACTCCCAGCCGTGTGGCCGGATCAGGAAAACTTGGAGATCACCGTTCACCACAAAACGTACTTGGCCCGTCGTGGGGTCTATATCAGCCGCAAAAATTGAGGCGAGTTGATCGCCACTGGAACTAACCCACAGCGCGCCGTTGACGCGCGCCACGGTCTCTCTCAAGTCCGTTCTCTCGCAAACGCCTCGAATGGCACCCGCCACGAACGACGCCGACATCGCAACTTCGGGACCAGCGCCGAAAACGCCGCCCAGGGTCGCGAAGACTCGCCCGTCGGCGCGTGTGTGCCAAAAACAGTGATCACCGTGCAAACTGTGTTCGTATCGCGCACATCCGGCAAAATCCCATCCTTCGGCGTACGGCGGGCTGGCTGGCAAAAGTCGCTGTTGCCAAGCGACCGCCGCGTCCCATCCGTGGCCCTTGTCCTGCCCAAGGCGTTTCTCCTGCCCAAGGCGTTTCTCCTGACCAATGCATTCATCCAGCTCAAGGCCGTCGTCTGAAGAATGATCTTGACGACGATGAACGTACTCGCGAATCAGCACTTCACGCTCCAGTTCGACGGCAATGCGCCCGGCGATGATCTCGATCAAGTTCGTTTCTTTGTCACTGAAATCGCGTGCCTGCTCGGAGAACACCCACAATGTTCCCAGCGGCATCGTCGTGGTTGAAATAGGAATACATACCGCGGCCGAGAACGGTTCAGGCATACACCAATGGTTTAGCTTGTCTTTCCTCTCGATCACTACCGCGTGACCCGTGAGCGCTTCCAAGTCTCCGCGCGCACCGCGCAACGGTCGAGGTGGATCCAGGAACGTTTCTTCGCAAAGCCCCCAATGCGAACGCAGTTTGAGTTGTGTCGTCGCTTCATCCAACATGTAAAGTGCCGCCGCGGAACCTTCCACGGCCAACGTACCGCCGCGCAGAATGGCCTCGAGACGTTCCGCCATACTTGGGCCTTCTGTGTCGGGACGCGCCGTTACCGGTATGCCAACCGCTAATTCGCCTTCGCGTTCCCACAACGCACGCTCTGCCCGGTGTAAACGATCGATCAACCAGCCGATCTCCCCGGCCAAATGCTCGATATTCTGCCGGTTTTCATCCGATTGTTTGTCTTGCCTATCAGACGATTGGATCGCCAGAGCCAGCGGATTTCCAGCGGCACGGTAGCTCTCAATCTCCATTCGCCAATCGAGTTCTCGCGGCAATAGGTCCGGCGGACCGAAATCCAGCTGCGAGCCCGTGACTTCTGAGAACTTCTGACATAGAACATCGATGTTTAATCCTTGCGGCTCTTGTCCGACCGCTGGTTCCGCACCGTCCGTGTGCAATCGCAAGTATTCGGGAAAACGGTGTCTGATCATGATTTCATCGCCCGCCGAATTTACTTCGGCCGATTCTCTTACTCAGTTGGACTGACATCTAAAAACCACAAAGTTTACATCGTCAGAGAAATCAAGAAATGTAAACGCGTTTCACCAGTCGTCATAATCGGACTGATTCCTGCGTTTAGACGGGCGACAAGAGGGTAGGCATTCCACGAGGGTGCGTCATGCACTTTCGCGTCGGGCTAGTGTTGATGCCCAGCGTTGAGCCCTAAACGATATTCTCCGCGGAGAAGGACTAAACGGCGCGTTAGCCATCTTTGACGGCTGTGACGATGTCCAAGACAGCCTTCTTGCCATCGCCGAAGAGCATCAAAGTGTTTTCGGCGGAAAATAGCGGGTTGGGTATGCCGGCAAAACCCGGGCTAAGACTACGCTTGATCACAATGACCGTGCGCGCTTTATCGACATCGATGATCGGCATCCCGGCAATCGGGCTGTTGGGATCCGTGCGGGCGACCGGATTTACAACATCGTTGGCGCCAATCACAATTGCCACGTCGACCGTACTCATGGTCGGATTGATGTTGTCCATTTCGATCAGTTGCTCGTAGGGAACGTCTGCTTCGGCCAGCAACACATTCATGTGTCCCGGCATCCGACCGGCAACCGGATGGATAGCATATTCTACTTTGCAATCGTTGGCTTCCAATAAATCGGCCAAGTCGCGTACCGCGTGTTGAGCTTGAGCCACGGCCATACCATACCCAGGCACAAATACGACATATTGAGCAGCGTCGAGGATCATGGCCACGTCTTCGGCTGAAGTGCTACGGACGTTGACGTAAACATCATCGGCGGCAGCCACGCTGGATCCCGCATCCATGACGCCAAACAGCACGTTTGTCAGCGAGCGGTTCATCGCCTTACACATGATTCTGGTGAGGATTAAGCCGGAAGCACCTACCAGTGAACCGGCAATGATGAGCACATTGTTGTTGATGACGAAGCCCGTCGCCGCAGCGGCCAAACCTGAATATGAATTCAGCAAAGCGATGACAACTGGCATATCGGCGCCGCCGATTGGCAAGACAAGCAACACACCCAGCGCGGCAGCCAACAAACAAACAACAACATAAACCGTAAACTCGCCATTGATGACCATAACCGCGGCAAACGCCAGCGTCGCGATGGCCAGGCCAACGTTGACGATCTGGTGTCCCCGAAAGCTGAATGGCTTCTTGAAGATCTGCAGCTCTTGAAGTTTGCCGAACGCCACCAAGCTGCCAAGCAAAGTTACGGCACCGATGATTCCCGATACAGCCGTGGCAATCATCACATCCAACGTGCCGGCGCCCTGGGTATTGAGCAATTCTCCGCCGGCGACCAAGCTCGAAGCCGCCCCGCCGAGTCCATTGAACAAGGCGACCAATTGTGGCATGTCCGTCATTTGCACTCTGCGCGCCAATACGACTCCGACTGTGGTACCGATCGCCCAGCCGACAAAAATCAGCCAAAAATCGGTCACCTTCCCATCCATTAGCGTCACGACAAAGGCCAACAGCATTGCCACGGCACCGAGTCGGTTTCCGCGTACAGCGGTACGCGGATGCGTCATGAACTTCAGGCCAAAGATGAACATCGCGGCCGAAATGATGTACGCAACTTTTATCGTTGATGGAGAAAGCATGTTCGGGGGTCAGGGGTCAGGGGTCAGGGGTCGGGGGTTAGGGATCGGGGGTCAGGTACGGAGTGCCATTCGGGTCAGTTGCCGATCACCATGCTGAATTCATCCACTGTCTTCTCGCCCCTGGCCCCTGACCCCTGATCCCCGGCCCCTGGCCCGAAACATTGCCAACATTCGATCCGTCACCATGAAGCCACCCACGACGTTAATAGCTGCCAAGGCGACGGCCAACATTCCCAGTGTCGCCGCAAAGCCATTATCGCTGCCGCCCGCCACGAGCACCGCGCCTACCAAAGCGATGCCGCTGATCGCATTCGAACCGGACATAAGCGGCGTGTGCAGCGTCGGTGGAACTTTGGTGATCACTTCAAAACCGACAAAAATCGCCAGCACGAAGATTGTCAAGCTGGCAATGAGCGTTTCGCCGCGCGAGAGACCGGAGTCGCTTGTCTGGCCAGCTTCAGCCAGCATGTTGTCTTCGGCCATGGCAATGCCTGAGTTGATGAGCAGACAGATTCCAACGAAAACCAAAGCGATCAGAATTGGCTTGTGAAAACGTTTTTTCATGGTTCCTGTCCTCGGCTGCGAAAAACCTGGCCACCGCTCGGCAGCTAACTGTTTTCGGCCGACTCGGCGCTAGTTTTGGGCTCGGGCGAAGTTTCCTCCGCGACTATCGGTTCCATTCCTAACAATTCACGTACACGGTTATGGACGACTTGCCCGTCCTCGGTAACCAGCGTATCGCTCACGATTTCGTCATCTTTGTCGATGGCCAACTCACCTTCCTTGATCATATTAAGCAAAAACGTGCTGATGTTTTTGGAGTACATCTGGCTCGCGTGCTCGGCAACTTCGCCAGCCAGATTGGTTGGTCCTAAGATGACGACGTTGTGTTCTTCGACCCGCTGGTCCGCCTCGCTCAACTCGCAGTTTCCGCCACGTTCCGCCGCCAAATCGACGATCACCGATCGGGCAGGCATACCTTTGACCGCGTCAGCCGTAATCAGTAGCGGCGACGGTTTGCCCGGAATCGCGGCTGTCGTAATGACCACATCGCTTTCGCTGACAACCTCGGCCATGAGTGCTCGTTGACGGGCGTAAAACTCTTCGTCCATTTGCTTGGCGTAACCGCCTTTATCTTCCGACTGCTCTGCCTGCAGTTGCAGCTCAACGAACTTGGCGCCCAAACTTTCGACTTGTTCACGGACGGCTGGCCGCACGTCATAGGATCGTACGACCGCACCGAGGCGGCGCGCCGTCGCGATCGCTTGCAGGCCGGCCACGCCGGCCCCCATCACGAAAACGCGCGCTGGCGAAAGCGTGCCCGCCGCGGTCATCATCAGCGGGAACATTTTGGGCAGTTCG
>CBDUAB010000465.1:0-4427 GCA_965365045.1 uncultured Planctomycetales bacterium | reverse complement strand
CCGTAGCCGATCCGCCCTCGATCCTAATTGATTCGCCTGGGGACGATAAAGATACTAGGCAATTAGGCGAAAAGATCTACGAAAACTCCGTTCCGGCCGTCGTACGCATCACAGCGTATCGGAATCATCGCAAGGTCGGTCGAGGATCAGGTTTCTTTCTTCACCCGGGCGACAAACTTGTTACCAATAATCACGTCGTTGATCAGGCGGACCACGTAATTGTTGAAACTTACTGGCGACGCAGAATCAGGATCGATAAAGTGCTTGTCCGTGATAGCGATCGTGACCTAGCAATCCTACCTGTTCCCGATTCATTCGATCCGGAGACTCTCAAGTTGGCGGATCGTTCACATTCGGTGGGCGAAACCGTATTTGCTGTTGGTTCACCGAAAAATACGCGTTTCGGAATCTCGCAGGGAGTGATCGTCCAATTAAGGGAGATCAAGTACGGGCGGCGCCTACGAGTCCAGGCGGATATTAGCGTTCAGCCTGGTTCCAGTGGCGGACCACTAATCAATCGGGATGGAGACGTCCTTGGTGTCATGAGCTCCGCCAGTCCCACAAATAAAAAGTTCACGTACGCAATCCACCGGGATGAAATTCGGAAGCTGTTGTCTATGGATCTCCGGCTCACAGATCTCTAGCCCGGACTTATCACAGCTTGTAGGCCGAACACCACAACAGCATAGGTGAATTACGTGCGCATCATCGTCACTCGCAACTGCGCTACCGTACTCATGACTTCGCGTCGCTGTCGCGCTGGCGTAGCTCTTCACGTAGGCGATCTAACTCCGCTTGGAGTTTCGTGGCACGAGCTTCGGCCGCTTCACGGGCGGCGCGTTCTACCTCGCGAGCGGCGCGCTCTGCCTCAGCCTCGGTAAGCAACACATCGCCAGACGCACCGTCGGACATGACCAAATCCTGATCATCCAGAGATAAGAGAATCCCCAACGTTTTACATGCTAGGCTACCATCCTCGCTGGTTGTGATGGCGACGAACCCCTCGTCGCCGTGGAGACGATATCCCTGCAGCGACGGCTGCAAGTAATCGCTGGTAGGATCGTAGAGGAAATACTCCTTTACGCCGATCCGTTCGTAAATCTGCGGTTTGAACGATTCATCGTCCTGCTTCGTGGATCGAGATGTCACTTCGAAGACAACATCAGGAGCTTTTGCTTCTTCCCATGTTTTGAACACTCAAGGTCTATATCTCCGTTCTAACGAACTCCCGTTATATTATCAGTCCATCTTCGCCCAATTGCGTTATTCTTCACCGTAACGAAACTCCGCATGTAGTTGATCCTGAGCGACTTCATGGACGGACCGCGAGCCATCGGGCCAGGTGATTTCGAACTGTTGTGCGGTGTCGCCCGCGGCGAGCCCGAATGTTATCGTGGCTGTTGACTGTGAGAGATAGCCCGAACCAGCTTGGACTTCTGCTGTCTGCAGTCGTCCGCGGCTTGGTTGCAGCGTTACCCGGGCGCCGATCGCGGTAGGATTGCCGACGGGGCCAACCAGTCGAACGTTCAGAATCCGATTCTCGGAGGTTTTTTGATTCTGGAAAGTAACCACTTCGTCATCGTTCACACCCACCACGAAATCAGGCCAGCCATCGGCGTTAAGGTCGGTTACGGCTAATCCCTTAGCGTCGCCATATACAAGGAGACCGCTACGGGCGGACTGAATCACGTCGAATGATCCGTCACCGTTGCCATTCAACAGTAAACTTAGCCCACCATCCATGCGGCCAGTTTCTGGCTGAGGGCTAAAGAAGTTCTGAACCAAGTAGATGTCGGCATTGCCGTCGCCGTCGCTTTCGGTAATGACAACACCAAATGACGGCGCAGCTTGGGCGAGACGAGGTAAAGGCCGAAATTCAAAACCTGCCGCGCCGTCGTTCAGCAGGACGCCGGACTCGAGGGTTGTCGCACTATAGCGGTGTGAGTTCTCGAGGCATTCTGGAGTATAGATATCTTGCAGCGACGCCAGGGCAAATCCCGTGTACGAAGTGAACTTGTCTTTCAGGAAGGGCATGGCATTGGTGGAGCAGCTCTTGCCTCGCAACGGAAAAAGGATGTCATCTTCGTACTCGGCTTCGACCAAACGCTTATGCCCCGTACCTTCGAAGTCACCGTAGTACAGCATAATGGGCTTTTTCGCTGTGGCATGGTATTTGGTGTTGAGACCAAAGTTTGTTGCGACGTAATCCATATCGCCGTCACCATCAAGATCACGTCCGGCAATGCCGTTCCACCAGCCTAGCAAGCTACTTAATCCAGCTTCCGATGTTCGATCGACCAATTGACCGTTGGCGTTTTTCAGCAGCTTGACTGGCCCCCATTCATGTGCCAACAAAAGGTCGACCCAGCCATCTTGATCGGCATCAGACCACAGTGCCGCGGTCACCATTCCGGTTGCGGCGAGCGACGGTGCGACTTGCTCGGTCACATCGCTCAGCTTCCCGGCGTCGTTGCGCAACAGGTGGCTGGGCGGTGCCAATGGATACTCGCCGGGGATGACTCTACCGCCGACAAACAGGTCGAGGTCTCCATCGCGATCGAAGTCCGCGGCGGCTACGGCGCCGCTACTTTCGCGCAGCTCCGGCAAAGTGCCTGCCGGGGCCTTGGTGAAGTTGCCGTGACCATCATTCAAGTACAGTCGATCGATCAGACGATCGTCATTCGGCTCACACTCGACGCCTCCGCTGGTCACGTAAAGGTCCAAATCACCATCCCCATCGACCTCAAAAAACAGCGGCGCCATGTCTTCGCAAGCTGCATCCTGATTGAAGGGGTATGAGCTACCCGGCGTAAAACGATTGGAACCGCGATTCAGATACATCATTCCACTCTGGCCGGCGGCACCGCACACGTAAATGTCATCGTCTCCATCACCATCGACATCACCACATGCGAGACCGGGACCGAGCTGCGAGAGTTTACTCGGCAACAGTGGCTGCCTCTGATAATCGTCGAACTTTGTCTCACGGTGCCGGGCACCGGCTAGCACCGGGGAACGCGCAAATAGAGTTGGTTGCGGAGCAGCCGCTGGCCGGGTGGTTGGTTCGCCGTCCGGCTCGGTAATCGTGTAGACGTGGCCGGCCGGGAGATTTGCGAACGCCTGCCGATGACCACTCGGCCATTGGACCGTCAGGTTTTTGACGACTGCATCCGCGCCCAGGCCAAAGTGCAACGACGGTTCATCGCAGGCGAGGTAGCCTCTGGTAGGAATCAGTTGTCGTATCTGTGAACCGGTGGCCGTCTGGGCGCGGACCACGGTTCCGATGCCCCAGCGATTGCTCATTCTGCCGCGTAATCGGATGACAACTCGATGTCCGTCTGTGGATTGATTGCGGTAGATGCTAACCGGCTCGTCAAGGTTGGCCACGACCAGGTCGAGATCACCGTCGCCATCCAAGTCTCCCTTGGCCGTGGCAAAACTCATACCCACGTGATCCAGCCCCCAAGCTTGGCTAACATCGCGAAACTGCAAGTCGCCGGTGTTCCTGAACACGACATTTTGCTCTTTCATCGCCGGTAAGTTTTCGTATAGCTCCCATCTATTGCGGCCCACTTGATCACCAAGGACAAACGGCAGATCCGAATCGTTGAGATTGCGTGTCATTCCATTGGTAAAGAACACATCCAACCGCCCATCGTTGTCCAAGTCCGCCAGTTTGACGGTCCAGGTCCAATCCGAGCTCGCCAAATTGGTCAGGTAGGCAACTTCCATGAATCGTTCTGTGTTCGTGTTCAGATATAGGGCGTTTCGCATGTATTGCGGAGGTCGAGCGTTCTCGAGAAACCAACGGTGTTTGCCCATTGCGCCCATCGTCGTCTTCTCTCCAAAGTGTGTCGTGGACGACATATCGGCGATCAAAAAATCGAATAGCCCGTCGTTATTGATATCTCCGGCATCGGCTCCCATGGAGAACCAGGTTGTATGGGGCACCGCATGCTCGACGACATCCGTAAAAGTGCCGTCACCGTTGTTTCGATAGAAATGGTCTTGATCTTGATAGTCGTTGGCGACGTACAGGTCGCAGAACCCATCGCCATTGTAGTCCCACCACGTCGCGGAAAGACCGTGGCCCGGTTCGGTGCTGATGCCTGCTCGCTTGGTAACATCAGAAAAGGTTCCGTTGCCATCGTTTTGCAACAATCGATCGGACCGACCTATGAACTGCAGCTCACCACGATTTCGCCCTGTCGTTTGCATGGAATAGTATTTGTGATATTCAGTCGGAATGTGAAGTTGCCCTCCCTTGGCAATTAGCTGCAGATTCTCAGGCAGGCCTCCATCCCGCAAATACTGATTCGTCAGTAGATAGCAGTCCAAGTCTCCATCACGGTCGTAATCGCAGAAGGCAGGCATCAAACTGCTGTCGGAAATATCGAGTCCAAAGCGACTGGCTTCGTCGCGAAACG
>CBDUAB010000464.1:0-4431 GCA_965365045.1 uncultured Planctomycetales bacterium | reverse complement strand
ATATACTCACGCACGAGGGTGAAATCCGTGCCGTATGGCGCGCTCTGTGCGTAGCCGATCGTTTTGGCGATAATGATAACGACCAATTCGCCAAAAATCTAGCTCGTGGTTTTTGGCACAACGCTTGCGGCATTCAAGAGCGGGGAAGCCCAAGAGCGGGAAGGCCACGACAGCCTTGTACGATTCTGGGTCGTTGGTGATCTTACGAAACAACTTAAGAGTCTGACTGGAAGGGGATGACATGAACTGGTTCAAACAGAAAGACATTCTTGTCCCGTATGACTTTTCCGAAGAATCCAAGTCGGCGATAGAAGTCGCTTTGGAGTTGGCGGAGAAACAAAGTGACATCCATGTTCTCCATGTGATGTACGAATTGACTGTCACCGATCCCGGCGTCATCTGGCATTCAATTGACGATGAAAAGCGTCGACAGCATGTGATCGGCGAGTTCACCGAGAAAACGGCGGATCTCGAGATCAACGATGTTCATTTCGAGGTTGGTATCGGCGACCCCGGCGCGGTGATTGCTGAAAAGGCCGAAGAGATCGATGCCGGAATGATTGTCATTCCGTCACATGGTCGGACCGGTCTTACACGCTTGATGCTCGGTTCGGTCGCCGAGCGTGTCGTGCGTTTGGCAAAATGTCCAGTACTGGTACTGAAGAAACAACGTAAATCGTAAGCCCGGACTCGCAGTGCCTCAGGTACTACGTAGTTTCCGCAGCTCCGTTTCTAATTCGCCCTGGGACAAAGTGGCGAAGTCAGGCACGTCCCGTAGAGCCTTCGCCGTCGGATAACTCGCCTTTGGCAGCCCGTGCCGAAAACGTAACCCACGTCATCGTCTGCGCCTCGCGAAAACTGGTAATGCCATCACGCACCTTTGCCAACGCATCTTCAATCAACGTAACGCCCCCGCCCTCGCTCAATAGCCGTCGAACTTCGTCTTCCGGTGCTCCCTGCTCGATCGCCTGCATCAAATCGGCATTGTTGGCTTCGACCTCGAACACGCCAATCCGTCCGTGGCAACCGCGGCCACGGCACGCGGTACATCCAGTCGGCTCGGCCGTTGCCTTGGGCGGAGCCACGCCGTGTTGCAGAAAGATCTGGCGTTCAACATCGGTCACGTCTCGGTATTCGCGACATTCCGTACACAAGCGCCGGACCAGACGCTGCGAAATAATGCCACGAATGTTTCCGGCCATCGAGCGGCTATCCACCTGTAAATCTCGCAATCCGGTAACGGTGGAGGCAACGTCGCGGGTGTGGAACGAGCTGAAGACGAATTTACCTGAACTCGCCGCGCGCATTGCCACGGCGGCCGTGTCGGGGTCGCGAATTTCGCCAAGTAACACGATGTCCGGATCCAATCGTAACAACGTTCGCAGGCCGCTAACAAAGGTCACGTCGTGTCGCTCATCCACTTCCATATTGGCCATTAGTTTGAATTGATTTCCAATTGCCGCGCCGACATCGTGACTCAATCGGCAGAAGTGTTCCATCCGGCCGTCAATGCGAAAGCGCGTCTCCAATTCATCGCCGTAGGGTTCCAAGTGTATGTCAGTCGCTCGTACGGCGATCGCCCGTTTCAGTAGGTCTACCGCCGCTGATTCTGGCGCTTTCACATGCGACAACGCGATTTCAGGCCCCACATCACCGTCTTTCTCGGCCTCAAGATTGACACGCCAGCCCGAGCGTGATGTGGACGCATCCGCGGCGATGATCGATTCAGACACTAGCAAGTGATGCTCGCAAAGTTGCTCGAATAACTCTTGGGCCGTCGATGTGTCCAAGGCATATACACGTGCTAAAGTCTCGACGATTTGCAAACGGGTCACTTGACGCGATCCGGACAACTGCAGATTGAATTCGTCAGCTAGCGTACGAGCCGCATGATTGAGTCGAAGCCCCCCTGTCGTGTCTTCTTTCACAATGCGTCCTCCGATTCGCCTCGCTCGTCCGCAATGATGCATGGTTCGCCCAAACGGGTATACTTACACCTGCCGTTGCATCTACCGTGCCAATTCAGCGCGGAGAAGCGACGGCCGCAACAGACTGGAACGCGCGCTACGATCCGCACACTATTCTGGTCGAGATGGCACACTTTTTGCCCCGGCATAACAACCTTGGCACACCGGAAGAAGGAAAACGGCTGCGACCACACTGAACTGCCTTTTGGCACCAGACTTGCGACTTATGTCCTTTCATTGTGACAGTTTACGAATCATTCAGCAGAGGACGAACGAATGTTAAATCGCTTTCACAAACTGACGATCGTTGGCTGCGTGTTGGCTTTCGCCACAATAGCTGTAACAAGCCAAGCGCAGACTAAAACAGTGGCCAAGGACCTCATGAAGCTAAAACTTCAGAGCGCTCAGTTGACGCTTGAAGCCCTCGCCCTGGAAGACTACGAAGCGCTCGGCCGCCACGCGCAACAATTGCACCTCATCAGCCAAGAAACCGGCTGGAATTTGATCCAGACCAAGCAGTATCAGCTCCACAGTTCCCAGTTTCGTCGTACGGCTCAGCGAATTGTGAATGCGGCGAAAAGAAAAAACCTTGATGCGGCGAGCTTGGCCTACGTACAGCTCACACTTAGTTGCATCGAATGCCACAAGCATGTACGACAAAACCGGCGTTCACCACAAAGCGAGGACAAGGACCGTGAGTAACCCGCGCCTGCAAAAAATACTTGTGCCTGTGGACTTCACGAAAAAGAACAAGGCCGCGTTGGACTACGCAAAGCATCTGGCTCATCAGAACAAGTCCGATCTCACGCTGATTCATGTGATTGAAACGATTGAGTATGCCGACGACGAAGAAGTGGCTGATTTCTACGAAAAGCTCAAAAAACGATCCAAGACGCAACTGCAAATGCTTGTGGATCTGCTCAGCGCTGATAATATCAATGCGGAAGGAAAAACGGTACTAGGACATAGGGCAAGAGGTATCGTCAGCTATGCGATGCGGCATAACATGGATCTGATCGTCTTGAGTTCGCATCGGATCGACCCTACAGAACCCGCAAAGAGCTTGAGTACGCTCAGTTACCAAGTTTCGGTGCTTTGTCAGTGCCCGGTACTGTTAGTGAAGTAATCACGGCATCATTTCTTGGGACATTGCGCCATGAGGAGCGTAAAGAAAACGACGATCACCGAACATCGCGCTGCGCACGAACCAGATCAGATTCGGCGGCGGCTCACAGCTCCACCCGATCACAGTTATTTGCGTGATTTGATTTACGGTGCCATCGACGGAACAGTAACGACGTTTGCGGTTGTTTCCGGAGTTGCCGGTGCCGGACTATCAAGCGAACTCGTGATTCTGTTGGGACTTGCGAACTTGTTGGGCGATGGCTTCAGCATGGCGGCGAGCAATTTTCTCGGTACGCGGGCTGACGAGCAGCTGCTCGAGCGAGCCCGGCGCGAGGAAGAGTCTCACATCGAACTTTATCCCGAGGGTGAGCGCGAGGAGATTCGCCAGATCTTCGCATCAAAGGGATTTGACGGCAAAGATCTGGAACGTGTCGTCGAAGTGATTTCTGCCGACCGGCAACGTTGGGTCGACACCATGATCACGGATGAACTGAGGATGCCGCTCCACCGGCCAAATGCAATCACTGCGGCCTTGGCAACGTTTTTCGCATTTGTCCTAGTGGGTATTTTGCCATTGTTACCGTTTTTAGTGAACCTTTTTCTCGGACAGGCATCGACGCGAATATTCTTGTACAGTAGCCTCGTGACGGGCGCGACGTTTTTTCTTGTGGGAGCTGCCAAGTCGAGATTTGTGCAGCAGCACTGGTATCGGTCGGGACTTGAGACTTTGGCCATTGGTGCGAGTGCGGCATCGCTGGCGTACTTGGTCGGCTGGCTCTTGAAAGGCTTGATAAGGTAACATGCGCATTCATGGTATTCTTGTGCCGATCGACCTTTCTAATTGCGGAGGCCAGTTGTCGGCGCAAAGCCCCGCAGCGCATCGAGATGACATGACACAACTTCGGAGGCAGACGTAAATGAACGGCGATTCATTACGATTGAAACTTGAACGGATCCACGAATCATTGGCAACGGCAGAAGGGCTGGACGATTCAACAGTCGAGGCGATGAAAACTGTTGCAGCAGACATTCAAAGGATTATCGATGCGCCGGATGAGAGCGATATGACGGACGAGCTGACAACGATCCGCCAGCGCGTGCACGATATGGTTGACGAGTTTGAAACCAAACATCCGCACATCACGGACGTTCTTAGTCAGATTACGGATCTATTGGCAAGCATCGGCATCTGAGAGCCCGTCATTTCCAGCGCCAATCTAGCGTGCGTGGCGGACTTGATCATAACTCCGGCCAGTGTGTCCTCGAATCGCGCAAGGCAATTTAGTCGTCGGCTGCCTGAAGATCGACCGTAAAAGTACTGCCTGTTCCTGGTTCGCTG
>CBDUAB010000463.1:0-4431 GCA_965365045.1 uncultured Planctomycetales bacterium | reverse complement strand
GCGGAGGCGGAACGGCATGAACATCGGCGGCGGAGTCAATTTGCCGTTTGGCCACGTCAAGATGACGCAGGCCTTCCACAGTTCGCAGCTACCCGATGGCTCCTACGGTGGAGAGCCGGCCGGATTCTTGGTCACCATCGGTGACAAGCGGATCTATTTCGCCTGCGATACGGGGCTGTTCAGTGACATGCAGCAGATCGGCAGCGTCGGAATCGATCTGGCGGTTTTGCCCATTGGAGATCTGTTCACGATGGGACCGGAGGATTCACTCGCAGCCATTCAATTGATCAAACCAAAACGTGTTGCGCCGGCGCATTACAATACTTGGCCACCTATCGAACAAGATGCCGCGGCCTGGGCCCGCCAGGTACGCGAGCAAACGGCGAGTGAGCCGATCGTGCCCACGGTGGGTGAATCGTTTGAGCTGTGAATAGGGCGATTCTGGCTAGTCTCGTGCCATTTTCAACGCGATCAAGTCCAATTGCCCTTTGAGATCGGCAAGTAGCATTTGTGGTGTGGCGCCGTCGGCCATGTGAGTATAAAACGATTGTGAGGGTGTATTGCAGGCCGTGGCCATCAGTGTTGTCGTTCGCTTCAGCTCGGCCATCCGCTCATCCAGGTCATCGAGCACGCGGTGCGTTCTGCGGTGGGTGTGCCAAAGCCCTTCGAGCTGGAAAATCAAACCAAGCAACAACACCGCTTGGCCACCTAAGACCGTTGGCAGTCCGAGGCTCCACAAATCGGGGCGGTCCATGATCAAGGACCAACCCGCAAGCACGGCTCCAAACGTGAATGTCATCATGCCAAGGCAGATCAGAGTCCAGGAGAGCCAAGTCTGACTTGACGATGGTTGAGATATCGGGCGCGAAGCTGCTAGCGACTCGGCGTTTTGGGGCGACTTTTCATCTGGTGCGTTGGGGGACGTATCGATTCGAAACTGGCGTCCGTTGACTTCATGTCCGCCGACGCCACTTGATTTGTAGCGTCGGATCGTATCACTTGCGGTCCGCAGGTTTTCATCGACGTCCCAGTTTTCCAAGTCGTATACGTCGTCATCCCATTTCGCCGACGCCGCCGCCGAAGTTACAGCCACTGATTCCTCGGATCCTGCCCCAATGTCGATTTTGGAATCGTCAGTGTCGATTTCGGATACGCCGGACGTCAATTCGCGGCCACACCGAGCACACACAATTCGTGACTGTTCCTGCTTCTCCGCAATACCTGGAACATCCTGTCCACAATCGGCACACCACATCGGAAGAACCTTCGCTCTACAGGTGACGAAACGCGATAACCTACACAGCATGTCATCGGCAAAACGAGTGGTAAACTGTAGCGATTCGGCAAGGTTTGCGGCCGCTAGCAAAAGGGATTAGTTTGGCCTGCAAATGTTGGCCTACGAGATTCACTGAACTCTTATATTCCTGCCAAACTACGGCATTTGGCAGGAATATATCAGAGGTTCTGCGTCATCTACGGGCGTTTACTGACTAAGATCACGTTCATCACCACGCAGCCACAGCACGATTAGCGTGAGTTCTTGTGCGGTGATTTGGTTCAGGCGTGGGTCATCCGTGTGTGAAGCAAAGGCGGGCATTCGGTCGTTCGTATCGGGATAGAAACGGTCCGCCTCAGGATTGGAGATGAAATCCAGCAGCCAGTCAAATGATCCATATCCGGTCAAATCGGGAGCCATTCCCAGTTCACCTTCGTCGTGGAAACGATGGCAGTCGGTACAACCCACCTCAACGATCGCCTCTTTCCCACGCTCGATCGTCGTCGTATCGGCATCCAGTTCATTTTGCCCGGCAAGCGTGGCTTCGGCGGAAAGTGCCGCGATCAACGCCTCCAATTGGCTCTTTCCGTCTGTGTCCAAGTCGGCGAGGCTGTCTTGCACGAAACCGACCATGTCACCTTCGACATGGGCCGTATTGCCAAAGCACTCCGGCGAGGCGACGTGCTCTGGACTGAGTAGCCGCTGGATCCAGGCGCGCGTCGCAAAACCATACAGATTTGGAGCCGATGTCGATTCGCTGGCGATTCCGTCACCTGCCTCATTGAGATGGTTGTGGCAGCCGGCGCAATAGCGACCAAAGAGCTTTGGGCCTTGGATTTCCGAGTCGTCACGCAGCAGATTGATCGCGCCCGTTGGTGGGATGCCGCCACGCTGAGCGATGAGGTGTTTAATGCGTTCCGTCTCCAGATTTGCCTGCTCGCGCGCTGCCAAATAGTCTCGCGAGGCGCGGAAACGATTTTCGTAAGCCTTTTGTTTGTCAGCATCTTGGTATTTATTTTCGACCAGTTCCGCATCACCGCTGGCGAATCTGTCGGCACGGACGGCTCGCCATGTGAGAAACGTCGCAGCCGCGAGCAGCGTGCAGATGAACAGCACGTTGAATCGATGACCTAGATTCCAATGTCCGATGAGCGGCATCAAGAACAGAAAGCCAGCGACGGCCCCAGGCACGGCAATGGCTCCGACAAATTCTGATTTGAAGTATTCGGGCTTGAGCATTTCGAAGAGGAACAGAAAGTACCATTCCGGTCGGGCAGCGGCGTAGCTTTCCGAAGGTTCCGCGGGCGCGTATAGTTCCGCGCCCAATTCCGCCGGATTAACCGATCCGGATAGAACGCCGCCGATGTCCCAGCGTATGGCCAGCAGGAGCACAATGGCGAGGACGGCCAAGCAGGCCACGGCGTCACGGAGAATCTGATCGGGCCAGAAATAGACGTCGGGGCCTTCGTCATTTGCTGTCTTGATGCCATGGCGGCGGAAAAGTGCGACATGCAGTACCAAAAAGAACACGAGCAAACCGGGCAGCACTCCGGCATGCAGAGCAAAAAAACGAGTCAACGTATGATGTCCGTAACTGGGACCACCGACTACGACCCGTTGCAGGTCTTCTCCAACAACGGGCACCAATGTCATCAGGTTTGTCGCCACGTTCGTGGCCCAGTAACCTTTTTGATCCCAAGGCAGCAGATAGCCGGTGAGCCCCAGGCCCAGCACGATCTTCATCAAGATCAGCCCGAGCCAAAAGTTAATCTCGCGTGGTGCCCGGTACGCTCCGTCAATGACAACTTGGAGCAAGTGCAGGGCCAGTAATACCACCATCGCATGGGCCATGAAATGATGGACACCGCGTAACAACCAGCCGCCGCGCATTTCGTGTTGAATGTAATAGACGCTTTCCCACGCTGTTTGGCTGCTGGGGCTGTAAGCCATCCAAAGAATGATGCCGGTCACGACTTGAGTCATAAACGCGAACACGAGCGTACTGCCCCAGACATAACGCCAGCGGGCGCCGCCAGGAATGCGCTCATAAAGTGCGTCATGGAGAATACGGGCCATTCCGGTGCGATCGTCGAGCCAAGACCAAAGCGTTTTCATCACTTTTGCTTTCGTTCTTCCTTGCCGGTCAAGAAACTGACGTATTTCACGAGGATTTCATCGTTTTCGTTAACGTGAAATTCCAGCGGATCCATCCCACGAGGGCTGGGCGTTGGCGGGATGCGTTGGCCGTCCAAATCGAATTGGCTACTGTGGCAGGGACAGTTGAAGGTTTCGGTTTCCGCGGCGTAAGAGACTGAACAGCCGGCGTGTGGGCAGATGCTCGTAAAGCACTGCAATTTCTGATCGGCCGGATCACGTCTTAGGAAAACCGATCCGATACGCTGCATTGGATAGAATGTCCAGGCGTCGTGCTGGTCGGCAATCACGGGGAACTGTCTCGGGATGCCGTCGTCTGGCACGGATTGCAGCGTCGCGACTCGTACGAAGTCGCCTCCATCAGCGTCAGTATTCCCGTTGGTACGCTGCCGCCGTCGGATGGGATCCAGGAGCACTCCGATTCCTGCCAAGAAAGGAAACAGCGTTACGATGCCTCCGCATGCAACCGCCAGAAGTTTGATGAACCCACGTCGTGGAGTCGAGGCGTCGTTGTCAGGATTCGGTAGGGTCATGAATAAGCTCCCTGCCACGTTTGTAGGGCCACCCCTTCGGGGTTTCAGTTTACGCCGATTTCGCTACCCAGAGTTGCGAAAAGGTTCGCGAAAGCTCACGTTTGCTCCACCCTGGGCTAACATAGGGCCACCCCTTCGGGGTTTCTCTACAATTATCGTTTAGTGAGGCACCACCGCTATCGGGATTACCGCATTCAATCAGCGACGCTTCGCACAGGTCCTCCAGGTCCCGCCCGTCCGCCGATGGTTGGACTCTATAACTCAGCGTGTCAATCGCACCATGAGACCATTGGTTGACACGTTGTGCGAGGTAAAAAGACCTTTGCGCAGCCGCGCGATTGGACCTTAAAGCCCCAACGGGGCGGCGGTATGTTAGCCCAGGGTGGAGCGACGTGAGTAAAACGAACGTCGCACAACCCTGGGTAACGAATAACGTGAAAACCGAGAACCCCGAAGGGGTGGCTCTAA
>CBDUAB010000462.1:0-4433 GCA_965365045.1 uncultured Planctomycetales bacterium | reverse complement strand
TCACTGGTAGATCCTTTAGTCGCTGAGGCTCCTTCAGGATGACATTCGTGGCATTTACACGCTCGGTTCACAAAACTTGAACGTTATTGGCATTGAACGACGTGCGGACGACCGGTTGCGCCCGTTGCCAATTTGGGTTGGTTCCAGTCTCATGTGAGTTTGTCGATCGACGATCGGCGAGTGATGTAAGAACCCGTTATCAGGAAAATCAGCATGAGAACTCCCATAGGAATATGGTGCGGTCGATTCGCACTTGTCGCAATTGCCAGTTTGCTGGCGGCCAAATCACTCCTAGTTGCCCAAGACGAAACCGAACCGGATCCGCCGCAGGCGATAACCGTCTCCGAAGCGGAAATACCGGTGGACCATCTCCAAGTGATCCTGCGTCCCCTCACGAAAGACGAGTTGGAGATCGAATTACGTGGCTGGCTCGATCGGCTGAGTGCAAAGATCCGAGAAGTTGGTGAAACCGAACTGAAACTGATGGCCCTGGCGGAAGACGAGTCGGGTGATGAATTAAAGGAGCAGATGCTCGCACTTCGCACCGAAGAGACGGCGATTACCGAACGCGCTCGGACCGTCCTCGACGCTCTGAAAGCGAAAGGGGGGGACGTCCAAACGGCGGAACAATTCATCAACGCGGTGTCGTATATCAGTGAAACGACCGACGCTACCTCGTATCGAGCTGCGGTCGTCGCCGAGGTTACCAATTGGGCCAAGCGAGACGACGGCGGTAGGCTCTGGGTAAAGCGCGTCCTGGTGGCCTTGATCGTCTTGTTCATTTTCTGGGTGATTTCTAAGTTCGCTGGGCGAATCACGGCCAAAGCATAGCTGTCTCGCCATCAGGCGGCGTCGAATCTGTTGGAGAACTTTGCTCGACGGACAACCGGCGGAGTCGTGTTCGTTGTCGGCATCCTTATGGCGCTCAGTATCCTGGGCGTGCAGATCGGCCCGTTGATGGCGGCCCTGGGAGCCGGTGGATTCATCGTCGGCTTCGCACTGCAGGACACTTTGGGCAACTTCGCCAGCGGCCTGATGATCATGGTCTACCGACCCTTCGACGTGGACGACTACATTGCCGTGGCTGGCGGTGAAGGAACCGTTAAGGAAATGAGTCTCGTTTCCACAACGCTGCTAACGGTCGACAACAAGGTTCTGATCATCCCCAACAAAAAGGCGTGGAGCGACACAATTGTCAATTTCACGGGCCGAGACATCCGCCGTGTCGATCTTGTGTTCGGGATCGGTTACGACGACAATGTCCGGCACGCCACCGACGTGCTGATGGAAGTCGCCGGCGAGCACAAATTGGTCCTCGACGAGCCGCCGGTCATGGTCAACGTCGATGAACTGGCGGATTCCTCCGTTAATCTATTGTGCCGCCCTTGGGTCAAGACCAAGGACTATTGGGCCGTCCGCTGGGACCTGACGCGGCAAGTCAAAGAGCGATTTGACGCCGAAGGGATCAGTATTCCGTTTCCACAACGCGACGTGCATATGCATCCCGAATCGGTTTCGACCTGATCATCAGGTCGACGAAAGGAGAACTACGTACGACTTCAACAAGGGTTGTCGCGAAGTTCACCAACGTGCCCAACAAGCCATGAGAGAGTCTGAAGTGAGAGATTCTTGACAGAAGCGATAGAGCTTTCAATGTTGGGTGGCACGGCAAGAAAGGACGCTAGGTGTCGGTAACGACTGACAAACTTCTCCTGTTTAGGTCGCACGAATGCTCCAAAGGGCTGAGTGACGAGGCACTACGGGAAATCTGTGACGCTGCAGAGCTCGTGCAATTTGATGCGGGGGATTACCTCCATCGCGCGAATCAGGCGATTTCGTCGGTTTACCTCATCGTACACGGCCGATTGAGACAAACGCTCGTTGACATGCACGGCAATGTCCTGTTGCAGCGATTCTTGACGCGCGGGACGCAGTTCGGCGCGTTAGGAGCGGCTCAATCGGATCCGGTGCCCGTGGAAGTCATTGCGGTCGAGCCGTCCGCGGTGCTGAAGCTGGATTTTGAAACGACCCGTCGGTTCACACGGAAGCACGAGACCTTTGGCCTGAATCTAACTCGCTTGATCGCGGGCATGGTTCGCGACGTGTTGCTGTCGGATCGACGGCCAAAGAAGCCGTCTCCGGTCACGGTGTTCCACGAGTCACAAGCGAGCCGCTCATTGACGCGGCGATTGATTCGACGTTTGTTAGAGCTGGGTGAAACGCCTTGCGTGATAAGTGATCGAGTGGACTGGGAACCCATCGAGAACGTGCCCTTTCGGTCACTCGTTAGCGATGGCAACTACCTGACGCGGGAAGAGTTTCGCCGACAGATCAATCTATGGTCAGATTCGGGACGCATCATCCTAGACGTTGATGCTTCTTTGGATCCAGTCAATGCGTCCTTGCTCGTCGAATTCAGCGAGCAAGTGATTTGGTGCAGCAGTTTCGAAGACGTTGAGTCAAGCGTCAATCGGCTAAAAGCCATTGAAGAGAGGGCGCCTGGTTGGCGAGACAAGATCAACCTCGTGTGGATGCTCGAAAGCGATTCATGGGTCGCTCCGCCAGCGGCGGAATTACGCGGTTTGGTCGAGCGAGATTTCAAGGTATCGTTTTCAGAGCCTCAGCAAAACCAAAGCCGTACGCTACTGGATGGTTTTGAAAGGCTGGTGCATCAACTGCGCGGCGTTCGAATCGGGATTGCCTTGGGAGGAGGTGGAGCGCGAGGGATGGCCCACTTGGGAGTGCTCAAAGCTCTGGAGAAAAGCGGCATCGTCGTCGATATGATCGCCGGCACGAGTGCGGGGGCCATGACGGGAGTACTCTATGCGGCGGGTTTGGACGTCGATTATGTGACGAACGGGTTTGTCGAAGACTTGAAGCCGGGGTGGCCGTTTCGAATGATGCCTAGCGGCAACCACTGGTATTTGCTGTACAAGTATCGACGCGGTCATTTCGATCGGATGTTAAGAAAGTACCTTTCGGATTGGACTCTCGAGCAGTTACCCCTGCCAGTTCGATCCGTGACGGTTGACTTGGTCAGCGGCGATGCGGTCGTGCGCGATCGTGGCGACGCGGTGAATTCCATCTTGGAGAGCATCAACCTGCCCGTCTTTTCTAAGCCGATTTCCCGTGACGGACGGGCGTTGGTTGATGGCGGATTGGTGAACAACATTCCGGCCGACGTGCTCGTCAGGAGTGGCTGTAATTTTGTGATTGCGGTGAGCGTCACTGCGAGACTGGAGCCTGAATTCGCCCGCAACCGGCCGGATACTCCGACATCGAAAATGGCATCCGCGTCAATACTGCAGACCATTTTGCGAAGTTACGTGGTCCAGAGTGTGAACATGCACTCGTTCGGCGTACAACCAGCGGACGTCGTGATTGAACCAGACGCCACCGGTGTCGATTTGAGCGAATTCTCACGAACCCGTGAATTGGCTACCATTGGTGAAGAAGCGGTGCTTGAAGTCATGCCAAAGATCAAATCCCTTTTAGCTCAGCTTGACGGTCAATTGTTTCCAAGCCATTAAGGAATCAGTAACGTTGCACAATGGACCCGCATGAGAGTACGTCCGGCGATACTGACATTTCGGGTCTCCGTTCGAGCGAGTCAGATATTCTGTTGCCCCCGGGATCACGGTACGCCGGCCAGGCTGTTGACGTCTCCAGCCGGCGTTCGATCGAAATTCAGCCAAGTCGTGACGGAAACGAGCTAATTGATGCGAGCGACAGCCACTGCGTCGTCGATTTCTTTTACCACGAGGGGAAGTTCTGGCGAGCAATCATCCCTTTGGACGGCGTCGACCGGGTGTGCGGCCAGGCATTCAATTTCTCGAAGCCCAAAACCCGACGAGGCGAAAATGGTCGTGAGATTCTGTTCGACAAATATGGACTGCCGCGGCGCACGATTCCGATCCTGAATCACGTACAAAGTCGCTTTACGCTAAGACCGGATCAGCCGGTCGAGCTTTACCCACTGCGAAGTAAGGAATTCGGTGCTCCCGCCCACCGGATTCATGACATCATCTATTCATTTGAGGCGGTCGGCCCGGTCGGAATCACGTTCAACATTCGGGATGGGCTTGCGGGAAACGTGATGAGCGCCCACCGATTCATGTCGATTCAGGAAATGGTGTTTGAGCGACTCGTGGTCGAGAACCAGTATGTCACCGAATCTCCTCCGCTTTCGCTCGATGAGCGAGAAAAGCGGGCGCTGTTGATCGAATCATTGCTTCGCAGCCATCGAGCCGGCATGACCGAGCGATACTACATTTACCGGATCTGCGGAACGAATAACTGCACATCGACTCCGTTCCAAATCGTGGACAACGTTGTCAAATACCGATGGCCTCAGCGAATCGGCTCCGCACTCTATCGCCTACCGCTAAATCCCCGGTTCTATCTTTGGGTACGAGGGCTGGATTCGGATCCTT